>JAFDGR010000325.1 GCA_019309145.1 Deltaproteobacteria bacterium
GAATGATGTACGCCAGCAACATGCCGGTAATCACCGCACTCCCATCTCTGATGGTAATCGGGCGGTGAAGAAGCTTCTGGGAGATCGCCTCTGTTGCCACGCAACTGCCGACACTGATCAAGGTGATCAGCAGCGTCTGAAAACCGAACAGAAACAGGGAAAGGACCAGGGGTGGAATGAGGCACCCCACCACCGTCCACATGATTTTTTCAACCGACTCGCCGCTTTTCACATGAGGAGATACTGATACAGCCAAAAGCCTTGAACCGATTTTTGTCAATTCGCTCTTTTCCATTTGTCTCGAAATAACCGAACTCTTTAAAAGAGTACATCCATGATCAACAAGCTAAAGACTATTTTTTCGCCTTTTTCTTTGCGAGCCGGATAAATTGCACCAGGGGCCTTTTCGCGGGGCAGACAAAGGCACAACAACCGCATTCAAAACATTCAAAAACCCCGAATTGAGCCGTCTCTTCCGCGCGGCCGGCCTCCACGTAAATCCCCACTTCGTTGGGAGAAAGGCCCATGGGGCATGCATCAAGACACCATCCGCAGTGGATGCACTGCCCGTGGGGGCGGGTGTCTATTTCATCATCAGTGAGAAAAAGGACTCCGGAGGTGGTTTTGGTAACGGGCATATCCAGATCTGCTATTGCAAAGCCCATCATGGGACCGCCCATCACCACCTTGGCCAGATCAGGATTGGTGCCTCCCAGATACGAGACGATATCACGCAGTCTTGTTCCTATTTTCACCAGAAGATTGGCAGGCCGCTGAATTCCCTTTCCCGAGATGGTCACGACTTTTTCGTAAAGCGGTTTGTTCAGGACAACGGCTTCGTAAATGGCCCGGGTGGTTCCCACATTCTGGACAATGACCCCCACGTCAAAAGGCAGTCCGAAACCAGGAACCTTTCGTCTCGTAATACTCTGGATGAGCTGTTTTTCTGACCCCTGGGGGTATTTCACTTCGAGGGTGTCCACATGGATGTGGAATCCGTTCGAAGCTGTATCCTCCACCGCCTTCCTGAGTACGTCGAGGGCGTCGGATTTATTTCTCTCAATACCGATATGGCATTCGTTGATGCCCAGGATGGAGAGTATGATCTTCGCGCCTTCTATGATTTCCTCGGGGTGTTCGAGCATGGTCCGGTGGTCGGTGGTCAGATAGGGTTCACACTCGGCACCGTTCAGGATCAGGGTGTCCACCTTGGCCTCGGGCGGAGGTGCCAGTTTCACATGAGTGGGAAACCCGGCACCTCCAATGCCCACGATCCCGGCATTCTTGATTCTCGCGAGAAGTTCTTCCCTGGGAAGCCTGGTCCAGTCGGTGCGTTCGTAAGACATCGGTTCCGCATCATGATCGGTCTTGATGGTCACCGAAGGAGCTTTCACGGAAATGGGATGGGGTGCTGTTCCAATATTCCTCACCGTGCCCGCCACACTGGCATGGATGTTGGCTCCAAGCCCTTGGGTTACCTCTCCGATGAGATCTCCTTCCCTGACGTCGGTCTTTTTTTTCACAAGAGGTGTGCACGGCGCACCGAAATGCTGATTCAGGAGGATAACCACCTCGTCTGGGACGGGCATGACCTCGGTAGCCAGATGGGCCGTCAATGATTTGAATTCCCTGGGGTGCACACCACCTTTTGGAAACGTGAGGAGGGGAGCATTCATCGTTTTGTGTCCACATCCTGTCTCTTTTTGAATTTGTATCGTGGAAGGGAAAATAAAAATTTGGGGGAGAGAAGTCAAGGAAATTCTGGAAAGGCGGGATGCCTGTTCAGGGGCGGAGTTATTGTGATTCCAGGACTTCTCTGGCAACCTTGACATCAAGATCAATCTGGCGGGCGAGTTCTTCAATACTCTTGTACGTTTTCTCCACCCGCAATCGCTCAATGAAATTGACCCGTATGGTCTGTCCCAGCAGGTTCCCGGAATAGTCCAGGATGTGAGTCTCAATAGACAGAGGGCCCTGCCCGAACGTGGGGTTGTGCCCAATATTCGTAACCCCATTATATATGTGATCATCGATCAGGACCTTGACCGCGTACACGCCCTCCTTGGGCGTCAGTTCATCCACCACTTCCAGGTTGGCGGTAGGAAAGCCCAGGAGACGGCCGCCCCTGTTTTTTCCTTTCACCACCGTTCCACAGATCTGGTAGTCACGACCGAGCAGTTTTTTCGCTTTTGCAAGCTCTCCCGCCCTTATCAGCTCTCGAATGGAGGTGCTGGAAACGACCCGTTTTCCCATGAGGACAGGTTGTACCACGTGTACTTGAAAGCCCAAGTTCTTTCCCATCACGCGAAGAAGCTCTATATTTCCCGTGCGATTGTGTCCGAAGGTATAGTCATAACCCACAACCAGTTCCTTGACACCGATCTTCTCAACGAGAATGTCCTGCACAAAATCTTCGGCTGATATGGCGGCAAACGTCTCATCAAACTGGAGACAAAGGATGGTATGGATCCCTGATTGGGCGATAAGCGCCAGTTTCTGCTGTGTGGGCGTGATAAGCGGGGGCGCTTTTTCGGGCTTCATGATTTTCAGGGGGTGTGGTTGAAAGGTCATGACCACGGAAACACCTCCGATGGCCCTGGCGCGGATTTTGACCCTCTCGAAAAGCGCGAGATGGCCCCGATGCACCCCGTCGAAGTTCCCGATGGTCAATACGGGATTTCGGAGAGGAGATTGGAGTTCCGCCAGATCGTGGATAATTCTTGTCGTCACCCTTGACCTCTCTTTTTTCTTCAGCCTCTCACCTGCATAGCGGCTAAAACATTATTGACAACCGTTGGCGCATAATATAAAGTCTTACGCATTAAATAGCAAGCTGTTTAGGCAGTGCCGAAGTGGCGGAACTGGTAGACGCGCTAGGTTCAGGGTCTAGTGGGCGTACGCCTGTGAGAGTTCGAGTCTCTCCTTCGGCACCAGGAA
>JAFDGR010000326.1 GCA_019309145.1 Deltaproteobacteria bacterium
AAAAGTGAAACCGGCATTAATTTCACCGAATATCTAATACATTTCAGAATCGAGAAAGCAAAGGAACTGCTTTTAAATACAAGTAAAAATATTTCAGAAATTGCTTATGAAGTCGGGTTTAACAGCCAGTCTTATTTCGGATATTTATTCAAGAAATGCGAAAAAATATCTCCCGGAAAATTCATTTTATCAAATCAAAAACGATAAGTTTTCTCCTTATCGACAATATAATTCCCCATCATTATAAATTATTTCCTGATAATGATAGTAATTCTCTTGTTTTAACCGCTTATTCAACAAGGAAATTCATCTAAATCATAGAACACACGATTTGGCACGATGGATAAGATGTTAGATAAAACCACTCTTGTCGTATATAAAGGAGGTGGTGAATTAATGAGTAATGTTTTTTACGAATTATTTTTTATTTTTCACGAACTTTCCTAGTCGATGTGAATTTTGGGGGTACAAATAATGAAGAAAGCTATATTATTAACTTTGATCATGATGCTTAGCGCAACAACTGCTTTTTCTGCTGATTTTGCACCGACTTTATTGAAACTGTCAGCCGATCCCGTTATTAATTATGATTTTGACGGGTCTGATCTTGACATACCGGTGCAGGTAAGCGGTACAACGGCCGGAATCATATTCTGCGTGTTTACAAAAGAGGAAGCTGAAAATATTCCTTTCACGCATAACGGTAACCTCGGCTGGCATATGGTAAACAAGATTGATACCTGTGTATTTTATTCAACACTTAAAGGTTTTTCTGTCGGTGCGAATACGATAACATGGGATGGAAAAGACCAGGACGGCGGCGTGGTTCCTGCCGGCGAATATACATACTACTTGTGGGATTTTGACAATTTGGGCACCAAGCAACTGGTGGGTAAAAGTATTGACAGCCGCATATGCCATGATTACAGGAATGAAATCCAGGAAATTGACGAGAATGGTCTTCCCATCGCCAATCCAATTATTTTCGGCGGTACGCCGACGTATGGGTGGCCTGGTCCTCCTTTCAGGTGGATTATCGGAAACGATCCCCTGGATGAAACCCTCCTTGCGACATCGAATATACCTATGACTGAGGGATGGGGATTGGAAGGTGACGAGGTTCTGCATCCCACAGATTTCAACTACTTCTATGTCAAAGTACGAAACACGACTTCATTGACCGCCGGCATTCAGAAATTCAAATGGGTTCCCGGCGGCGATTGTGAAATGCAGTCTGATTTCGGTAATGAAGGATTCTCAGAGCTCCACTCGACTAACGGCGGCGGCGGGCAAGGTCCCGGTGTAGCCAGTGACGGCGAATACCTGTTTGCATGTGATGAGAACCACTGGGCTTCGAACGAACCTGATTCCGACTTTTATATCTATGACTACGACGGATATATTATCTCGGAAATTGATCTGACAACCTGGTGGAGTAATCCTGATAATTTCGAAGCAGGCGCTCAGATGAACGGCGGACCGATCAACTTCACTGAAAGAAACGGCCTTGTGGTATTGAACGCCCACGCCTCCTGCATGAACAATTTGGTAGATCCTGCGGGTTACCTCGAAAACGATGATATAGATGATTTCTGGCTGTGGGCGAGCGGTAACGGCGATTATGTCCTTGACCACAATTTCGAAGATACAGCCGCTATTCCGTGGGCCTGTAATGATTACAATGTCGGTCCCTATAAAACCTCCGTTGCCACCGATGCCAATTACTTCACCCTTATCAACGCCTATGGTATCGGCACTATTTCCTTCGGTCTGTTGGCCCCCGACGGTACCGGTCTCGGTTACTTTTTATTCGCCGGTGATACCGCCGGTTTGAAGGGTGGCACACTTATCGTTGACAGCGGTACCGCTTTTGATGGCATTTATACCGACAATCAGCATACCGGCGGTACCCGCTTCGAACGTAATGAAGAAAAGGCTGATCAAGGTCTTTTCTTCCTCGGTCATGACACCATTTCCGGCGTGATCACCAACTCTGTCGGCGTCGCGGAAGAAGCCCCGGCCGCCTTCACGGTCGAGCAGAACGCGCCGAACCCGTTCAACCCGACCACGACCATCACCTTCTCGCTCGAGCAGGCGGGTGATGTGAGCGTCGATGTACTCAATGTCGCCGGCCAGAGGATCGACACGCTGGTCGACGGCTTCATGGACGCCGGCTCCCATTCAGCCGTGTGGAATGCGTCCGGATTCTCCGCGGGCGTCTACTTCTACACCGTGAAGTCCGGCGGGCACACAAAGACCATGAAGATGACGCTGCTCAAGTAACATTTCTTTCTTCCCCTTTTTTGAGAAGGTAAAAAGCCCGGAAAATTTAATTCCGGGCTTTTTACAATTATGGGTCATGTCCCTACGTAGTTGACATACAAGTATTAATCTAGGTAATTGCTTCATTACTGACACCAGAATATATTAGGTGTCATGGAACTATCTACTTATGAATCAATAGTTAAAACATAAGCTCTTGCCTAAAAATACTTGCTGGGAAAATGCTTCAAAAACCATCAGCCTATTTGCCCCCGATGCGCCAGTCGAAAATTGTGGAAACTGGGTAGTGGTAGACGCCGGTGTTCGCGATGCCGATACACGTTTGACGCCTTTTCCAGTCGATGGTTAAACCATTCGCGTTTAAGCTGCCAAAACTGGCTGTGGGTACGCAAGTTGTTCGAGTTGGAGATATCCATAAACAAGATTGCCTCGCAGCATGCACTGCCGTATAATACCGTACACCGGGCGGCAACGCTGCTCCGTCACGCGATCCTTTGCAATGCCGAGGATGCCGAGATCCTGCTCGGTGGTGAGATCGAGCTTGACGGGAGTTATTTCGGCGGCCGCAGGAAAGGCAAGCGCGGTCGCGGCGCAGCCGGTAAAGTCCCTGTATTCGGTATCATGGAGCGTCAGGGAATCGT
>JAFDGR010000327.1 GCA_019309145.1 Deltaproteobacteria bacterium
GGTACAGCAGCAACGAGACCGCTGTGGCCACCCTGGGCATCGCGGTAAATGAGCGCATTACCCGCAACGGCGAGCGGCTGGAGCCGCTGTACCTGGCGATCTACAAGGAGTTTCACGAACCGTTCAAGCTGGTCAAGGCCAGGCTGGCCTGCATCCGCGCCCACTCATGCACCCCGCTGGCTGAATCACTGCTCTTCGCAGCCAGGCGGTTGAGCAGGAAATCCCATAAGCGAAAGGTGCTGCTCGCCCTTACCGACGGGGAGCCCGCGCTGCACAATTACAGGGCGGAGCCTTTTGATTTTAAGGAATGCGAACGGGTGATGAAAAAGATCATCCCGGCCGGCATCGAGCCCGTGGAAATCGGGATTTTGACCTCATCGGTTGCAAAGATTTTCCCACAGCACCTGGTCGTCAATGACCTTGAGGATCTGGCGAGGAGCTTTTACCGAAAGCTCTCCGGCGTTTTGGGGGTGTGAATCCAAAGGAGAGGTGTTTTTCTGTCTCTTTTTTAAGTATAAAGCCCCATCAAGCAATTTTTTTTATTATTATCTCTCTCGGTTTTGACTTGTCGATCTAATACTCATAGAATTGCCTGGGACCGCTCGTTCGTACTTGACCGGCAACAATCTGAGTAAAACTTCACTCATGACTATAAGCACGCACGGTTCCCAACTCAGGAGGAAGAATGTTTACATTCACTATCTGTCCAGTGGAGTCGCCCCCAGAAATCCATCTCGGCATTTCCAGCTTTCACTCGCGTTCCTGGAACGAAACAATAAACGGTGTTGACGATGGACTTTCCCGGATATGCAAATTTCACGGCTGAGTCATCACGAAGATACTCTCGACCGGCGAGAATTTCAATTTCTCCCACAAACAGTTTATCTGGACGATATGGCAAATGCCCAATCAGTGGTTTATTCCTTTCAATGCGTATTTTTTTACCCGGGGAGATGTTCAATATTTCATTTACATTTGTCCCGGAGTCGGAGAATTCCGGAACATTCGTTTTCTGCAACAGACCAAATCCATAATTCTGCTCACCCCCGAGAGTGATACCTTCAAATACATCAATATCTTTTACCACAATGGAGTCATTCCTGATCTCCAATTGCTCATTAAAGATTTTCCCTCCTTCGCTGAGCCAGACCTTACCAACAAGTAAAACTGGTTTATTCGGCTCTCCAGGCGATCCAATGCGATGCCGGATGAATTCAATTTCGTGCAGGCTCGTATCCTTGGCGGCTCCTGTTGTTACGATTTCGGTCGACACGATAGAGTCGAGAAACCGCGCGCGAAATTCCCGATCGTTGCAGTCGCCCCATCTTAACCCCTCCTTGTCATAATCGGGCATGAATATCTCCTTGCCATCCGAAAGATAGAGATAGGAAAAGATCATCTGGCGTTTTATGGCATCACCTACTTCGGCAAAGTGTCTGGCTGTAAGCGACTTACACATCCGCGGTGTCAAGGCAGCGGTTGCGGCGCCCCACATGTTCTTTCCGGGAACATAACAACGGGTTGGTGCCTGGAAGGTTCCGGGCCTGTTCGGTAAAAACCCGATATGCAGTGGGCTTAACAGTTCGAAGCATAATGGTAGGGATTGCCAACTCATCGGGTATCCTCCTGTTGTTCAGTAAGATTCGCCTCTTCCGCATCTTTCAGAGCCTTGGCATGATAGCGTGCATATGTCAGGGTCTGCTGCCACATAGCTTTGACAAACAGGTAGCTATCAAGGTCCTGAGCCAGCTCTTGAAGCCATTTCGTGATCTGCTGAAAATTCCCATCGGAAGGGACTTGTTCTTCAGTACGAATGTAATTCTTGACAAGTTTTTCCCTGCAGAGACCGATAAGCTTTTTCATGTAGGATTGTGAAATATCCTTTTTGTCATGGGTCTCCAGATACAGCATCAGCCCGTAAGGTCCGTTTTCCAGCAGCACTCCCAGTCCTTTGATGGCCACGTTTTCCTTTTCCTTCATGCCCGCCTCCCCCTGGCATTCCATCATAGCTTGGGCTGTCTGCATACAAAGAAAATCAAGATTGATCATGTCATTCTCCCTTCCTACTTTAATGCGGGAAATTCAGAACCTCGATGCGCCCAAAGCCCCGCGTCCCCATTCCCCCTATGCCGAGGATTTTAAGGCCGCCGAAGACTTTTCCAAGAAGATTCTCAATATCCTCGCCTGACACGCCATCGCCCCTGCGGAAGTCAATGGCTACCTCGAAACCAAGAACAGTTCCACGAGGAATGGCCTCGTATGTGAAAAGCGCACCTCCTTTAGCCGCTCCAGTCTCATCCTCGATTTCGACGGATGTCCGGACTTCCAGATGATCGTTGACCAGGTGATGAAACAACTTGTCGGATACCATGATAAGCCTCCCAACAAATGACAGAGCCTGAATTAACTGCTTTTTTTCTTCTTTATTCTTGATGGGCTCCGTCTCAAGCAATAGCCATCCGAGATTAACAGGATTAATCTTGGCCATCCCTTTCAGCACGATCACCTTGTTTTCATCCTGCGGTTCTGCAGGAAGAACGTTTTCGCCGCACTCTCCTGCTGCAACACAGGGCCTCATCCTTTCGGCAGTGCTCACCCAGACGGTCCCCAGCTGGGAGCTGACCGGGAAGAGCACGATCCGGGCATCATAGAAGCGGAGCATTCCTTGTTTCTTTGGAGTCCCGAAAATAGTTTCCACCTCGGGCAGGCTGTTATCTTCATTTTTGACCATCTCAGCGTAGGCTCGCACCACCCCTGCCAGGGAGGTGCCCGGAATTTTGGGAATCCCTGTGGCAGGCTCCCGGACAATGCTCATATCCACCCGGCCAAGTCGATAGCCGCCGGTGCCGATGTGGACCGGATCAAGGCACAGTGCAAGGTAGTTTTTGGGTTCATACATCGGATATTTCCTCCCTTATTAT
>JAFDGR010000078.1 GCA_019309145.1 Deltaproteobacteria bacterium
AATCAAGGTGATAAAACGCGTAGCCTTCGGATTCAGGGATTTAAATTACTTCTTCCTCAAAATCAGAGGAGCATTCTGGGAAAAAACTACCCACAGTTGAGTGCATAGAACCGTAAAATTTAAGGAAGTATTAAGAAAAAGGGGAGATAAAGGCAAGTATTGGTGGGAACTTAGAGCATGTGATTATTATGATGTTTTTAATCTACCAAAATTGGTTGTTCAATGCGTTGCTTATCACTCTCAATTTGCATTTGAGGATAAAGAAGTAATTCTAAATAACAGTGCTATCTTTATACCATCCGACGATTTGTTTTTATTAGCAATTCTCAATTCTAGAATTGTTTGGTGGATTATGAACGCAACTTTCATTCATATGAAGGATGGAGCCTTGTGTGTCGAAGCCCAATCATTAGAAACTATACCTATACCTGAACCTTCTATCGATTTAAAAGAGGAGATAATATCTAACTGCTCCCAGATAATTTCTTTACGGAAAAAAGACAATCTTGACAATAAGTCTCTTTTATTAAAGGAAGAAAAATTAGATTTGCTCATACAAGATGCATTTAAGATAACCCAAGACGAGAGAAATTTACTCACGAGTTCATTACCGCCAAGGGATCCTCTTGTTATTTTATCAGGAGTTAGTCCAGAGATAGAAGCTGTTCCAATAATCGATACAGCATTTCCTCAGACGGAAAAAGAACGGGTTCTTTGTACCGTTGTTTTGGAATTCATCAAGACTTCCCCTAACCGCCCTAGTGTGGAATATTTGGACAAGCTACTGCTAGCTACACACCCTGATGACTGCCGCGTCTTGATCCCGACTTCTTCCAGGAGAGGCTTTGACCAGGCAGTAAGGCGACTGCCCGACGAGATGCGCTTGCAGAGTGGAGAGCGGATAGGCTGGCGGCGCATCAGGGAATACCTTGAAACCGCCCGGGCCATTACCATTACGGACCGGTCAGGCGCTCAGATAATTTCTCCCGGCTCACAGTACAATCACATTCGCGCCACGCTCCCGACAATAAGCACCAACATTATTACTTTCATCCAGGAAGCGGCCCAGGTGCTTGAGAAGGCCCAGGCCGACGCCCAGGTCGCGGCCCAGTATGGAGAGGTGGTTACGCTTTTCCGGGAAATGGCCGACCAGGAGATGGCCATGACTGCATAGTGGGGAGGACTTAATTATGCCAGTCACTTTACTTGATCTTGTCACTACGCGAGATGAACCAGTTGTCTGGATCAGCCGGGTTCTCCTACTGTCATCAATCAGGCCCCTGGAGATAATCCGTGAAATAAAGCTCGGCCGGGGATTGAACATCGTTTGGGGTGTGGACGAGAATGACGGCGAGACCGATGAGGTCATTGTCTCCGGCCATGGCGTGGGCAAGACCAGCTTTTGCCGGCTCCTGCGCTACTGCCTTGGTGAATCCGCCTTTGCCAACAAGAGCGCCCGCGAGCGCATCCGCGATACGTTCCCCCAAGGCTACGTGGCCGCCGAGGTTCACATTGGAGGCGAAGAGTGGGCAGTGGCTAGGCCGATTGGAAGGAGTCCACAACACTACGCTGCACGTAACGCCAGTATCGAGAATATGCTTGAGTCTAAGGAAGGCCGGACAAAGTATGATGAATTCAAGCAAGTGATTGAGGACACCGCCCTTGCCGAACTGACAGCCGGGATGACCATCCATACCCGGCAGCCGATCAAGTGGGATCATGTCCTGGCCTGGTGCGCCCGCTACCAGAGCATCTGGCAGTGGCGCTCCCCGAGAAGCGACTCGGAAACCCCGGCCTTCAACCGGCCCAGGGAGGACGGCCTGTTCCTCATCCGCACCATTCTTGGCCTGCTCTCCGGCGAGGAGGTGAAGCTTCAGGAGCAACTCGACAAGATTGAAAAAGAGAGCTCCGAGAATGAAAAGAAGATTGCAGAAGCCAGACGTGAGCCGGAATACTGGACTAATCGCCTTGCACAAAAGCTGGCAAGCATAATGGGTCTTGAACCCGAACAGTTGGAGTCGGAAAAAGAAGAAACCCTGTTTGATGTGCGAGTTCAGGAGGGAGAGTTCAGGCAAAAGATTGAGACCAATGTAAAAGGGATAGATGAGAAGATTTCCACCCTGGATACGAGGATTATTGACCTGTCAGCGAAGATAAACGATCTTGATCAAAGTTTAGAGACTCACCGGGGTTTCTTAAGGTTATCTCAATTAGCAGCGAATGAACTTACCAAAGGAGTTGAGGAGCGAGAAAAAGAAAAGCAGGAATTAATTTCGAACCTCGATCTAATGTGTAAGATGGGGCGGATATCGTTCAAGGATTGTTCGCATGTTCAAGAACGGATAAAAATTCTGTCTTACCGCGATGCTGTAGATGACAAGAAGGACGCGGAGACGGCTAAAAAGAAGGAAGAGGAGGTAAAACGGACCGAGAGTGAAATAAAGGCACTTGAAAAGCAACGTGCAGACCTTGACCGGAATCTTCAGAGTCTGAGAAATGAACGGCGTGCTCTTGAAAAGGAACGCGGGTCTCTTCTGAGGCGAATTGAGCAAGCGTCATCCATCGCATCGGAGTTGCAGCAGTGGAGAGCGATTCGCAACGGCAAGGAACCCAATACCAAGCTGGCCGATCTTCAGGAAAAGGAAAAAACACTGAATACGTCCAAAGACCAGTTGAAGACGGAGTTAAGCCAGCTATTAACGAAGCACGAGGAGCACCTTGAAGAGTTGCGAAAAGTATTTGATGGCATGGTCAAACAGGTAGTCTACCCAGAGTACAGAGGCAATATTACTTTTAAAGACGGCGAGCTTGAGTTCCAGATTACCCACGGGACCACGCTCGCGGGAGAGGCCATTGACACTCTGGCAGTCCTCTTGACCGACGTTTGCGCATTGGTCATGGGCACGATCGGCAAGGGCTGCCACCCCGGTTTCCTTGTCCACGACAGCCCCCGCGAAGCCGACCTCGGCCCACGAATCTATCGGAGTTACCTAAGAAGCATGGCACGACTGCAAGAGCAATATCTCCGATCCGCATCTCCGCCTTTTCAGTACATCATAACAACCACTACTTCTCCACCGCCAGAGCTTCAAGATGAAGGAGTTTTTAAGGCTCCGTTTATGCGCCAAGAACACTGATGAGCTGCTGTTCTGTAAAAACCTCGGAATCGCGAGTGAAGGAGAAAGCAGCCAGCAACTGCCTCTGATCTGATTGGTGAGCGAATGACATAAGCATTGATTCTATTCTTTTTTCCACGAGTGCCGAGATGACTTTTCAGAATCATCCATCAAATCTATTCAGGAGATAGGTCTATTCGGTGAATGGTCAACTCCTGCAATTCATCATTTCCCCGTATCTTGGATCGAAGGAAATGGAGAAGATCCTCCTGACGGGGCTGGCCGAAGACCATCCTATAGACCGCCAGGGAGCGATGTAGATCATCGAGCTTTTCGATGTCCCGGCTGAGTGGCAGGGTCGGTACATGGCGAATGATGCAGGTCCCTCCTTCGCAATTGAATATCCAGTATGGGACAAGTTCGTTCTTGTCCATGTTATCCGCCCTGGCCATTAGGAAGAGGACATGCCAGGGGTCCGGGTGGTCCTTGTCCTGGAGCGCTGCGAGCGAATAGGCCCTGGCAATGTTCTTCCTGATAGCGTGGCCCTTGTAGCGATGGATGCGGCCCTCGCGCTGTTCGAGGTCCACCGGGTTGGCAGGCAGGTTCCAATGGTAAATTTCATGGCAGTATAGGTGGAAGTCGAGACCCTCCTGGCCTATGGAGGTGGTGGTGAGGATAAATGGACGGAAAGGGGAGTTGAAGGCGCTACGCACCACGTCCTTTCTGGCCGCTCCCTTTTCCTCGTCCATTTTCTCCCCGAAGCGGAGGGCGAAGCGAGCGCGGAGGCTGCCGCGCTTGACCTGGACCTCGCCACCTTCCACGTTAAACTCATCGAAGTCCAGGGTTGCGGTCCTGATGGAGAGGGCATTTTGCACCTCCTCGGCAATGCCTCTTGCGGCCTCCCAGGGACTTGAGTCTATAAGGCCCAGGAACTCCCGGAGAACGTGGAAGTATTCGTCAAGCACAGCCTGGAGGTTTCCGGCGACGCAGTAATCGAGCACGTTCTCCCAGTAGCTCTGCTCGTCCTTTCTCCTGCTCGCCATGCCCCGGATCAGGGTTATGGAGTCGGGCATGTTGAAAAGCGTTCGGAATCCTTCCGCCGCGATATATGCGGAATCAAAGAAGTACCATATTGAATCCTCTCCCGGAGGGTCATGGAAGTCCGGTTGCAGCCGGAGCAGGGACCGGAGGGCGGTTACTGCAGGACTCCCCAGGGCGACTTTGGTGAGCACTTCAACCAGATCGTCGGGAGGCGCTCCGAGATCAAGCTGCCCCTCGTAGGCTTTCTGGAACTCGTCAATGTGTTCCTCGAAGGCATCGGACTTGCGACTTTCTTCTTCAAGGTATTCACCTAAAAGGGCATAGGGTCCATTCTCTTCCTGAAGCCATTGGGTAAGGGGGTGGTCCGAGTATTCTCGGTCGAGCAGAGGGAGCGTCGCCCAGTACCAGCGCTGGTCTCCTTTGCGCTCTTGTCGTTGGCGCTTCTTGATAACAGGCTCGATCAATTCCCGTATCTTGTCCTTCACTGCGGTTATCACACGCCGGTCAGTGGGCGGATCACCATCTGTGGTCATTTTCAAGGATAGAGCTAGAGGGTCAATGGCGGTGGCAAGAGTGATTGCCGGATAGACCAAGGTGAAGTTGAACATGCCGTTCAGTCGTCCGGCGGAGCGCCGGAACTGGATAAGACGAGATCGGGTCTTGCGCTCCTCGGAGTAAGACGCCCCCTGATCGAAAGCGGAGACCATCTTGCGCTCGGCCTCGTAGCTGCATAAGGCGGCGATGACCTTGGGCACCATCCGCCAGGATGAGAATATCAGCGACTTGGTGTAGCCGGATAATTCCTCGCCGGAGTACGGGCCGGAAGTGGCCTGGTAGTAAGGAAGCGCCGGTGGAACCCAGAGTAGCTTCCAGGCTCCCTTTCCGATAGTGTTCTCGATCAAGGTTCGCAGCTTGGCATTGGCGGGATCAACCTTGCTGTAGCTCTCGATAGTCTTTCGGTAGAGGAGGTGATCCCCGTTCCGTTTCATCAGCGCTGCAAAGTCCGGGTCGTCGTTTTTTTCTTCGATGTACTTGAGGAGTCTTCTCTTCACTTGGTACCCGGTCCTGTCCATGAGATTCAGGATGTAGGGAGCGGACTTCCAGTACTCCAGAGCATCTCCCGCTTCCAGTTTCCCGGTCACCTGGTCAATGAATGTGAAACCTTTGAGATCGTTCGGGTCGAGGACTCCCTGGGCGGAACCAGATTCCGAAAGCATACCATCCCGGTCGGCAGACGCGGAGAGCCTCTCGGTGCGGACCATGACCCTTTTAAGCTTACCCTCGATTTTTTCCTTGGCTGACATAAGGCCATCAAGGGAGGACTTGGGCCTTAGCAGCTCCAGCTTGAACTTCAGCAATTCTTTCTCGAACTCTTCCAATTCCTGATCCGACGTGAACAGGAATTTTAAAGTGCTGATGAAGTCCCGGTAATGGTCCTCGTCCTCCTCGTGACTCATGGTGTACATCTTGTAGGGCGTTGCCGAGAGGAGAAGGACCTTGGCCTCATTGCCGTCCTTGTCACGGAAGTTGAACAGCGCCTGGGCGAGGTGAGCGAGTTCATTATCCTCGTCAATCAGGTATTTGAATCGTTGAAACTCGTCCAGTATAACGATATCGGGTTCTAGGGCCTCCACGCAGCACTCGGCCAACAATTTCCTCAGCTCGCCGATGAATTGATTCCGTTCTTGCCTGAGTTCCCACTTGATATTCACTCGTTTTTTGTGATGGCCGAACTTTTTGCACAACTCATCAAATCGAGCCTTGATCTGGCGGTTTTTCTTTAGTGCCTTGATAAACTTCGTTTTCAGTGACTTTTCTATTTCCGCGGGATCGAAATTCTTCAGCGATCTTCTCCAATTATCCTTAGTCACCCCGCATTGAAACAGGTTCTTCGGGGCGGCAATGTTCCCGAACTCGTATGCCTCTCTTAAAATATGATAAAGCAGCACTCTCTCTGGCTCCCATCCGCTGCTTGATTTCAGGTCAAACGACGTGCCCGGTGAGAAGGATACGAAGTTGAGCTTGCTCTCCTGTAACCGCTGGACATGGAGGGGAAGCAGGGTCATCCGTGACGGGATGTCCTTCCCTCGCAATTCTTCGGAGATGGCGAGCCTGTTTACGTTCTGTCTGGCTATATCCTGGTTGGAACAGATGTAGATCACATCAATGCGGGGCACATCTTCCCACAAATGATCTACCGCCTTTGCAATCAAACCGCGGGCCACCAAGGTTTTACCGAGGCCCACCTCGTCGGCCACCAGGAACCGGTTCACATGGTCGGTATCAGTGTAAAGGCGGCGGAACACGTAATCCACCGTCCTGCGTTGGAAGTCTTTCAGGCCCGAAAGCACTTTCTCCGCGTCCGGTTTTTGATGTTTCACTGTGCGGCCTCCTTCAGCCCTCTTGCCTGCACGAAGGCGCTCCAGACTTCCTCAAATCCGGGCGGGAAAAGGGAGCGACCTTCCGGGGTCTGTCCGAGGTCGTCCACCAGCTTGGCGATCCGGTCTATTCTTTCCGGGTTCCTGCTGTAGGATCGCACCAGTTCTTCGAGAAGCTGGAAGCCAATGATATACTTGTCGAAACCATCGTCGCTCTCTTGTTTGGCCGTCATGGAAACAAGATCGGAAGCCAGCAACCTGCCATCTCCCTCCATAAGAATGAACAGCAGGTAGCAGATGAAGCTCTTCTGATCGGAGATCAGGTAATGCAGAAGTCGGTTGTCCCGGTCTTCAGGCATATTTTCAACCGGGATGTTCAGCACGAAAGCGATTGCCGCTGATTTATCCTCCACCTTGGCTTCGATCTCGAAAGCGAAGAAGCTGGTAAGAGCAATCGGAGTGATCCCGCCAAACTTCACCGATTCGCCTCTTTGCAGTTCGTTTATCGGCTTGCCAGATGAGGATTTCAAAGAGATGGGATAGAAACTTCCAGAAACGGAATCGAACTTGTTTGCGAAATCTTCAGCAACAGTAATGACCATATCGAAGAGGTTTTGTTCGGCAGGGGCTACCAAGGCCTCTATTCCAGCAGAAGCTATGGTGGTTCTCGCCTCGTCCAGAATCCTTTCAAGCTCTCGTTCGGCGCTGCGATCTTTTTTCAGTTCCGAGGCACGGCTGTACCTTCTGAGCATTGCCCGGAAAGAGTTTCTTTCATCCCCTCCTCCGAGAAACTTGTCTATGCCGAGCTTGCTCCTTTTACCTTGAAGCTCGACCATGAACTCCACGTTGCGCCCGTTGAGGGCGGGATCGCTGAAGTTAGCCGACCCGGTGTAAAGGCTGGAGTCCCAACCGCTTTCTATGATGAACATCTTTGCATGCAATCCCGTGAACTGGGTCAGTTCGATTCCAGCCCCCTCATCAGCTTGGGTCTCTTCATCCGGCTCTGGCACTTCGGCGTCCTGGTCCATGATGAATATCTCGCAGTTCTGCTCTACCTCCTTAAGGGTCTCATCACTTATTTCATCCAGACTTTCCGGTCTTGAGACGAGCACATTGTCCGTCCCAAGTTCCGCAAGCACACTAAGCTGACTTTGGGAAAGAAACGGCGACACGATCATGATGCGTGATGGTTCTCCCCAGTCAGGCTTCTTGCGGTATCCGGGTATCCCCATCGGCAACAGGCCAAAGTCCTCCACATCCGGCGGCGGATCGAAGTTGACGGTCAATACTTCTTTAGCCATCAATTCAACCAGGGAACGGATGTTGGGACTGACCTTCTCAGTTGCCATTTCCGGCAGGGAGGACATGAAATCGAAAAGGGGCCGGTTGCGGCTATAGGCGCGCTGGCGCTCCGTCTCCTTTCCTTCCAGTGACAGGATAGTGTCCCAAGACCTGTCAAAGGTGAGGTTCCGTGACAGACAAAGGAATCGATAGATCGTGGGTTCGTCATCTGCCGTGAATCGAAGCACCCAGGTTTTGGGATGGAATACGCCCGAATCGTCGGGCGGCTCGACCTGGATTACTGTCTTCTCCAGAAGACTTACCAGCCGGGTGTTGTTCTTGGGCAGGGTGATCCTTCCTTTCTGGCAGAACACAGCTATCCTGTCCGCCGTGCGTCTCAGAGCTTCGAGAACCGCAATCGGGTCCTGCATCATCTCCTTCTGGTTCTGGGCTTCGTACAGGGCCATCGAAAGCGGAGCCATCAGGAGCGAAATGAGGTCAAGGGTGTAAGTTGTGCAAATGGCTCTGTCGAGCAAGTAGCCTTCCGGAGGTCTTAGCTCTGTTAAATAGATTCTTCTCTCGCGTGGATCGAGCATGGCTATTCCTCGCTGTTCAACCCTTTGATTATGTCCCTGACAATGATCTTGGCGTTTGACCATCTGTATTCAAGCTTGATCGTTCCCGATGCCCCGTTCCATAATTCCAACGCACGCTGGTTCTCAAGTCTGGACCGATTTCGTTTCAGCTTGACTTCACGGTCCAAGATCAGGTTGCGGGCGGTAACACTGGCGGGAATTGCACCGGGACCTTCCTGAAATAATACCGCTAACCATGATTCGATAAATGAACGTATTGGACGTTTGATGTTGGAGGCAGTGATCGCTGGAAGCTCCCAGAAGGAGTCCATCTCCCGATGCCAGTCTTGTAGCTCGGACCACCTTGCCTCAATACGTTCAGCCCAGTCATCCATCATCCTCTGGTAGTCGGAAATATATTCTTCGTTCTCCAGTTTCCGGGAAAGCATCAGGTTGTACAGCAGTGCGGCTCCATGAAGCATATCCGAAAAGTTCATAGCCTGTGTGACATGGTTGATGTTGTCTGCTGATGTCCTCTGGATTATGGAATGCTCCCAGATGTAATCAGCATCAATAAATTCCCTTTCTTTTACCAGATCGGCCATCAAGCTTTGGGGATGAGTAACCAGGATTCTCTCCTGAAGGTACAGGGCCTCTTCTCTTGTCAGATCAAGGGCCGCTTCTTCAGGGAAGCCCGGGGGCGGGGCTGGTAGCCCAGGGTGCCAGTTATTAGATGAGAAGACTTCGCCCTCGTCTTCCTCATTCTCTTTCCTTCGGGCCTTCTTGAGGTAATAGAACAAATCGAGGTAATCATGATATTGCTGTTGGCCCCTGGGGAATAGCCTGATGCCGAGGGTGCCCATACCGGACCAATAGATATTGCTGGGCAGCCTCTGGAGTTTGTCCTTGGAAACCCTGCCGATAACGCCGTCCGTCTCCCCGGCTTCAAGTAATGTATAGATAAGCTTGCGCTCGATACTGCTGGCACGGTGATAGACCTTGCTGGACGGCACCTCCTTGCTCTCCAATGACATGTAAATCCAGGGCACGACCAGGAAGTACCTGGCCCGTGTCTGAACCGTGCTGGTACCGGGGAAGAGGTAATCCGAGAAGGCATCTCGAATGACTCCCAGACCAAGTTCATCCCTGGTCTCGGATTCATGAAACAGCCTGACTACCTCCAGCATCTTCTGTCGGTCGTCCTCGGCGAAGTCTACCCATCCTAAGCCTGAAGGCATTTTTCAACTCCTATCCAGTGAAAGATGATTGCCTTATTTTATATGTGACCTTCATGGTCAGCGTTACCAAGACATCCTTGTTGATCTTACAATTCTGCGACTTGGGCCACAAGCGGGAATTGATGCAATAGAGTGCCCCCGTAATTATGGCTTTGCATAAAGGCAACAAAGAGATGACCATGACACTCTTTCTTCACGGCGCAGTTGAATGAAGCCGACACCGGAACGCAGAACAGGTCATACCCATGATGGGAGCGAAACGGGGCCATGCACCGCCTGGCGGAGCGGTCAACTGACATCGCCGATGGATAGGGACCCGCCCGAAAGCTTCAGCGCAAACTTTTTCCTGCCGGCCTTAAGTGTCATGTAGGGCCTCCTGGATTCGCCCCGCTTCTCGTAGGTTTCGCTGGTAACATTCCCATCCTTATCTATTCAGACCGACCTTCCTCTGTCAAGCGCCAACATGCATTAGCAGTGGAGCCTCCCGGCCTCGGCGCAGGCCTGCTTTACCGCCTCTTCCTCGGGAACACCGTACCCCAGACTTTTTGATAAAACCGCCCCCGAGACCTTGATGAAAAGCTGCACCGGCGTGGGCTGGTCCAACCACCTCTGGCACCCCTCCTCTCTCCTCTCCTCCACGGCCCTGATGCGCTCGTACACCTTTTCAGGGTCGAGTTCCAGGGCGCGCGGGATCTTCTTCAGCAGCTCCTCATCCGGCATCTCTCCCCTTTCGACCGCCACGAGCCGGTTCGCTCCCTTGGCCACGTTCCTGTACCCCATCCTGCGCGCAACCTCGCCGATTTTGAGACCCTTTTCGAGCCGGGTCTCTTTTACGTATTCCGCCAGCTTGTTAGATATACAAACCTCCTTGTGGCTAAAACACCTGCTGAGGGCGTTAGTTGCCTCGTGATATCCCGCTTAGTAACCGAACTCCTTTTCCTTTTCGAGCACGAGCCGCTTGGCTTCTTCCTCGCCGTACCTTTCAACGCACTTGTCGCAGGGCTTGCGCAGGATATCCAGAAGCTCGAAATCGTCCGGAGGTTCTTCAGAGATGTAGCCTATCTGATCGTCCTCGCCGCAGACGGGGCAATCGAGACGGATGAGCCATTCATCCAACTCTTCCCCAGTCTTGTAGTCAATGTGCATGTCTTTTTCGACCATGTAGTAATGGCCATGCATGTCACCCTCCGGAGAATAGGAAAGTATTTGAGTGAGATCTTGCTTTTTTGGCATCTCTAGCTTTTTCTTCATTTATCGTTCCTCCATGGTTATGGGCATGACTATCCAGAGGATCGTGAGCACGATGGCTCCTAGCGTTATTACTAAAACAACGATTCATCCCAACACGCCGACTAACTTTCCCATTTTATCCTTTCTAATTTGTGAAAATCCGGACTTGACTTTACAGGCACCGTCAAACCAATTCAAAAGCCCGGCATTGGCACAGCTTTTTGCGCGGAATTTATACGAGGGGGGGAGGGAAAAAGTTGGTTCGGGGTCCTACGATTAGGTGTAACCGCCCGTCGTACCCGGGAAAAAAATCGGCTACTCTCCGGCATATCAACTTTTTCCCTCCCCGATGTTTTCAAGAGCGCGCAAAAACGTGTGCCAATGCGTTTTTACCTGACCTGACACTGTCTGCAATATGAAGTCCGGATTTTCACATCTAATTACTCCCCATTTTTAACCACATAGTTAGCCAGCATTGTCCATTTTAACTTTTTATCAATAGCCAATTATGTCCAGATTGGCTCGCATTTACATACATTTACCCCACCTTTTACCAAAAGTGCCCTAAAATAATTCCTTAAAAAACAGTTGGTTACAACTTTTTTAATTTTTTTTGGGGGGCTTTGATTATGTAGAAACCTTCCCATGACGGATAGAAGAAGAAAGCCCTAAATTGGTTCTTTGATAATTGCATATCTTTCCTGCAAACAGGCTAAAGCGCGCCGGATTTGATGCTTAATCCATATGAAGGAGGTGGTGAAGTATTAAAACAAATGAGCGTTGAATCCGGCGGAAGGTAACAAGTCAACATTGTAACAAACCCAAACCGGCCCAGAAGGGCCAGAAAGGTGAAAAAAAAATGAAAGCCAACGGCTTTCGGGAGGTTGCGCTCAGCGCGATCAGGTTTTCCGAGAAACTTGCCCTGCGCGACGGCGCGGAGTACTCGGATGAGACAAAACTCGATGCTTTAAGCAAAAGTATCCAAAACAGCGGGCAAATTCAGCCGATCGTTGTGCGGGAACTTGATGACGGCACTTATGAACTGGTTGCCGGTCATCGTCGCGTCTATGCGATGCTGGCGAAGGCTCGCAAGGATGGCAGCGACCCCAAAATCATAGTAAAGGTTGTGCCAAGCGACCTGAGCTTCAAAGAGATTCTGGGAATCGCTGTCGAAGAAAACGCGATGCGGAAAGACTTCTCTACTGATGAGATGCTTCGGGTCGTCAACCTCATGGACGAAGCCGGTTATTCCGTCGACACCATAGCAGAAAAAACCGGACAGAGCAAAAAGACTGTGGAGCGGATGTTAAGAGTCGTTCGGGACAAATACTTCCATAAACTCGTCAAGACCGGAACCCTTAAGTACACCCAGGCCAATGCCCTCCTTTCAGGCACTCCGAACGACAAGCTGGAAATGCTTAAAAGCACCGTCAAACGTTGGAAGGCCGCCACGGACAAGAAAATTGAGGCAGCCAGGGAGCGGATGGCAAGCTCAGGCAAGACCCCCAGCGGCCCCCGCCTACAGCATTCCACCTACCTCCCTTCTTGGCTCGTTGACAATTGGCTCCTTGCGATCGGGGAAGGGCGCGAGCCGCAGGTTGACGGTGAATGGCGGTATGGCCTTCTCCATGATCCGGAGAAACGCCTCACCAACATCCCCGCTATTAAGGTCAACTATGACCGTGATTCACTTGACCGGCTCGTTGATATCTCATGGAAACTCCGCAAGGAGATCGAGCGCCTCGATGCCGCTATTGAGTCTCGCAAACTGCAACAGGAAGCGGTTTCGGATCAACCGGAATATGGCGACGATTACCAGGAATTCCTCCGCTCCAAGGGCCTGGAGAAATTCGGACGCAAGTCTGCACCGGCCCCCGACGCGGAAATCCCCGACCTCGACGACAGCGACAACGATGACGACGATGAAGAACACCTCGATGACGTAGAGGACTTCCTCGATTCGCCCGATTCGGAGTAGTGCTAGTGGTTGCTGGGGCAATAACCCTATGGGTTATTGCCCCACCCCATTCCATTCCCCAAGGAAAATTCCCATGAAAGTCAAAATCAGCTTAAAATTGGAGGAAGCGGCGCGGGCGCTGGAAGCGGCGCCGGACTATGCCATTGACACCGAGACGGTAGGGCTTAAGCTCCACATTGCCAGGCTCGTGGGCATCTCCATCTGGGCGCTTAATCGAGGCTTTTACCTGCCGGTCGGTCACAACGGCAGCGGTTCGTGGAACTACAATCTCGATGATGTCCGTCAAACCCTGAACCCCTACCTCGGCGATCCGCAAAAAATAGCGATTTTTCACAATGCGACATTTGACATCAATACTCTGCGGACGCACGGAATTATCGTCAACAACCGCATTATGGACACGATGATAGCGGCCCGCCTCGTGGATGAAAACTTCCTCAAAATGGGACTCAATTACAAGCTAAAAACCTTAAGCCGCCATTACCTAAAGATCAGGCAGCCGACCTTTGATGAAACAACCGGCAACTTACCCATATCAATGGTTTCGATTCCGAGAGTGGCATTATACGCGGTGGCCGACGCGATGTGTACTTATCAGCTCATGCATCTCTTTATTCCGAAGCTCAAGGAGCAGGGATTATGGCGGCTGTTCACCGAGGTGGAGATGCCGCTGGCCCCGATCACGGCGGGAATGGTTTTCGAGGGCATCGGAGTTGATCGTCAATATTTGGAATCGTTGCGTCCCATCTACGACGAAAAGATGGCCCGCCTGTCCGAGGAAATTTACCGGCTGGCTGGACGTAAGTTCAACATAACATCGCCCGATCAATTGGCCAACTTGTTATACAGGCAACTCGGCATCAGGGCGCGCCGGTGGAAAAAGAACCGTGGCGGCCCCGCCGTTGATAAAATTGCCCTTGAACGAATTCGTGATTCACATCCCATCGTTCCTCTAATCGAAGAATACCGCAAGCTTTCGAGCTATCGCGGAAAGTACCTTGTTCAATTCCTGGCAAACATCAATCCGGTGTCCGGGCGCGTTCATGCCGGTCTCAGGCCGACGGCATCTTCGGGCAGATACAAATGCAGCCAGCCAAACATCCAGGCGCTCCCACGAGAGAGCAAGGACGGCCCTGAGCATTTCCGGATTCGCAAAGCCATCGTGCCGCCCCCAAGCTACAAACTCGTGGTGGCGGACTTCAGCCAGATCGAGCTTCGGACAATGGCATTCTATTCACGAGACCCTGAATTCTTAGCTGCATACCAGGGAGACGGAATAGACCTGCACCTCAACACGGCAAAAAAAATCCTCGGAGTGCCTCCGGATGGAACCAAGGAGCAGTATAAGGATGAGCGCGACAAGGCCAAGACACTGAATTTCTCAATTATCTATGGCGCGGGGCCGTTTAGGGTCTCTACGGCTCTCGGTGTTCCCGTTGAGCGGGCGAAGGAGATTCTCGCAGGCTTTAAGGCCGGTTATCCAGGAGTTTGGAGGTTCATCGAGGAAACTCACAAACAGATTCAGCACACCGGCCAGGTGGAGAACATCTTTGGTCGCATCCGGCGCATTCCGGGCATCTGGCACATCGGGCGGGGCGGCGTCATGGAACTCTACTACGAAGCCCACGGTGAGAAAGGAACTTTCAAAGTATTTGCCAATACCCTGTTGAGATGGTGCGCGAACACCGGCCTGTTCAAAGCCTACGATGCCAAGACCGGCAAACTTATTTTTAAAAACGAGCAGAACATTCTCTACATCAACCGCAACTATCAGATGCTCCATGACGAGGGCAAAAAGGCGCTGATTCCGGAGAAGAACTTCAGCTACAAGCGCATTCGCTCCGTTAAAGTAGGCAAATTCACAATCCCATTCACAACGATGGAGGAAGCCTTTAGGAAGGGAGCCAATTACGTCATCCAAAGCACGGCCTCGGAAATATGCAAGCTGGCAATGATCCGCTTGTGGCCCATCCTGCCGGAGTGGAATGCAAAATTAATTTTGCAAGTGCACGACGAATTGATCTTCGAGGTTCCCGAAGACCGCGCCGAGGACTTTGCAGAAGTCGTCAAGGAAATCATGGAACAACCGCCGACGCCTGATTGGGACGTTCCCATCA
>JAFDGR010000328.1 GCA_019309145.1 Deltaproteobacteria bacterium
CTCCTGGAAGGCCTGGCAAAAGCAGGTTGCAGGAACAGCCTGGTGTGCCCCCAGGAAAGCGCCATAGAAGCCAGATCAGATCCTTTCTCAACGGTCTACCCGGTCCCCATGCAGGGAGACTTGGATCCAAGATTTCTGTTTTCTCTCCTGCGTATCATTCGAAAGGAGAGGCCTCACCTGGTGCATGTGCACAGTAGAAGGGGTGCGGACCTGTGGGGAGGTTTAGCGGCCAAAATGTCCGGGACCAAAGCGGTGATCACCAGGAGAGTGGATAACCCTGAAGCACCATACCCGGCCCGCCTCAAGTATGGCCTCTATGCCCGAATCATCACCATTTCTCAAGGAATACGCCGGGTGCTCCTCGCAGAAGGGATCCCGGAACAGAAACTGGTTTGCGTGCCGAGCGCCATAGATCCGAACCCCTACCAGCACCCTTGCGAAAAAGAATGGTTCCGAAAAGAATTCGGTCTGGACTCAACGACAAAAGTCGTTGGCGTCATCGCGCAACTGATCCCAAGAAAGGGCCACCGGTTTCTTATCAAAGCCGCACCCAAGATTCTCGAGTCCTGCCCCGAAACAGTATTTTTCTTTTTCGGGCAGGGACCATTGAGAAATCAATTGGAAGCATTATGCGAAAATGTAGGACTTGCTGAAAAAATCTCCTTTGCCGGATTTCGGCCGGACCTCGCGCGCATTCTTCCCTGTCTTTCCGTGGTTGTGCATCCTGCGACAATGGAAGGGTTGGGGGTTTCATTGCTGCAGGCGTCAGCAGCAGGCATCCCCATTGTTGCGACAACCGCAGGAGGAATCCCCGAGATAGTGCAACACGGTCAGAGCGGGTACCTCCTGGCACCCGGTGACGTAAACGGAATGGCGGAGGCGGTGATTTCCCTGCTCAAAAACCCAGGCAAAGTAAAGGAATTCGGGCAAGCAGGTCGTGAACGGGTACTCTCGCATTTTTCCATCGAAAGCATGGTCAAAGGAAATCTTGCAGTATATCATCAGCTCAAGCAACACCAATCTTCACCTTTACACTCCTGACGCGGGGTGTTATGAAAAGCCCTATTTCATCCCGATGTTCCTGAAAGGAATCGGAAACACGACATGTGCGGCATCGCAGGAATAGTGAATAAAAGCTCCCCGGTCCGGGAAGAGGAACTCCAGATGATGGCCGGAAAGCTCCAGCACCGTGGTCCTGACAACACGGGATATTACATGCATGAAAAGGTGGGACTGGCACATACCCGCCTTTCCATCATTGACCTGGAAAGCGGGGACCAACCCATTTTGAGTCTTGATGGTACTCTGGCGCTGGCGGCAAATGGAGAAATCTATAATTACGTTGAACTGCGGAAAGATCTGGTCCAGGAAGGGTGCCGGTTCAAAACCCGCTCTGACAGCGAGACCATTCTCCATGCCTATGCCTCATCCGGTGCATATTTCGTGGAACGACTGCATGGCATGTTTGCTTTTGCCCTGTTCGACAGGCCATCAAAAAAGCTTCTTCTCGCGAGAGACCGCCTTGGTATAAAACCATTATTTTATACCATCTCTCCTGATAGAGTCGCTTTTGCCTCTGAAATAAAGGCCCTTCTTCCCATTCTGCACCATGCTCCCGAAATAAACCCTGAGGCGTTGAGCCAGTTTTTCCATAACCAGTTCAATACCGGGAAGGAAACCATCATCAAGGGGATACATCGCGTACTGCCGGGAGAAGTCATCATCATTGACAAGGAGCTCGGGATCTCTCACCGGCAATACTGGACTCCCCTGGCAACAGTACCAAGGGATATTACCCTCGAGGAGGCGCAGGAAAAATTTGAACCCCTGTTTGAACAGGTCATGAGAGAGCACATCCGCTCGGATGTACCCTACGGCCTTTTCCTGTCCGGCGGTGTGGATTCCGCGGTTGTTCTGGCAATGCTCCATCGATTTCAGGAAAGGCCCATCCGAACGTTTTCAGTGGGATTCAAGGATTCTTCTATGGAGGATGAGCTTGAACCCGCCCGGTTCATTGCCAATCAATTCAATACCGACCATGAACCGATCACCCTTGACAGGGACCTGCTTTTTCACCGTCTCCCCTATGTTATCTGGGCAACAGATGATCTTATGCGTGATTATGCCTGCTTGCCAACCTCTTTCCTTGCAGAAGAGGCAGCAAAAGAACTCAAAGTGGTCTTTACCGGTGAGGGGGGCGATGAAGTATTTGCAGGGTACGGTCGATACAAGAAATCGCCGGTGGAAAAATGGCTGAAAAATCTCCTGGCGCCGGGTTCAGGAGGATTCAGGACCAGGAGCCAGATAAAACCTCGCTGGACAAGGGGTCTCTTCGCTTCACAACTGCGGGAACACCATGACGATTTTCGAAAACCGTTTCTCCATGCCTGGCAGTCCTGCCCCGCAACATGGTCCGACGTGAAGAAAAGTCAATATGTGGACATGGTGACTGCCTTGCCGGACAATCTCCTCGTCAAGGTGGACCGAATGCTCATGAGTTTCGGGGTTGAAGGCAGGGTGCCGTTTCTTGATCATCGTATTGTAGATTTTGGGCTCTCATTGCCGGATCACTTGAAAATAAAATCACATTATGGAAAACTCTTCCTGAGACGCTGGGCTGAAAAGCATGTCCCCAAGAATCATTTGTGGAGGAAGAAGACCGGTTTTCACGTACCAGTGGGAGATTACCTTTCAAAAAGGTTTCTGCATGATCTCGAGGCAAAACTTCTTCGAAACGACGCGGTAAAAACATGGTTTAATCCTGCAACCTTGAAAACCCTTTTTCATTTTCAGCGTCGGGGGGGGCATGGAACCAGGGCGATCTGGTGCCTGATGCAATTCGCCATCTGGCATCATATCTTCATCCAAGGAGATGGAACCGAACAGACCCCAATGGAAA
>JAFDGR010000079.1 GCA_019309145.1 Deltaproteobacteria bacterium
TGCTACTACATCCAGATGAGCTATGTATCCTGCTCCCCCCTGCGCGTTCCTAGCGCGAGGCTGGCCGCGGCCCATGCCAAGCTGAAGGAAAAGGAATACAGCATCGTGTGATCCGTAAAGCGGATCCCCTGTTTGAGCCTGACGTGGAGATCGGGCAAAAAAGGGGGGGGGGACGTTTTCAGGCTTGCTCCTCTGTTACTGGCAGAGGGCCTGCAGATGCTCGGAAAGGTCTACGAGCCTTTGCCGTGTGGCACCGGGATTTGCTTCTTTGTTCCTGTTGTGCGGGTGCAATACTTCTTTTTCAAAGAAACCGAGGGCATTTTTGAAAATGATTTCCGAGAGAGACTCGGGATAGGTAACCAGACCGAGTTTCTGGTATTTCACGGCAAGATTTTTCATGTTTTTCAGACGTTCCGGTTTCTTTACCCGCTTCCCTGTTTCATCCAGCAGTGCCCTTGCGGCAATCCAGTAAGATTCCACAAAACTCTTGATCTGATTGCCCCAGATGGGCAGTCGGTCAAGGCCCAGCCGGGTGAGTGTGAAGGAAACACGGTCCTCACCCGGGAGGATCAGCTCGTTGTTGAGAAATCCTTGCAGGATTGAAGTCACCTCCGCATCTATCCGCTGATTTCTTTCAAGTACGAATTCGTTTTTAAAAAGGTGGTTCAGGAAGGCATATTCCCGGGCTATAGTCTCCTGGGCTATGGTATTCTCTTTCCCTGCAAGAAGTGAGATCGCCACAAAAGACCGGGGCACGAAGAAATGGATAATGCTGTTTTTGTAATAGGCCAGTTCCATTTTTTTGTCGTCATCGGTAGTATAATAGGCTTCCCCACCCTGACCAGCGGTTTCCACCAAAGTGAGCATTTTCCACTGGACCAGGACGGCAAGGGCCTCCCGAATCGCATTTTCCGGATCGG
Source organism: Deltaproteobacteria bacterium (assembly GCA_019309145.1). Lineage (GTDB taxonomy): Bacteria > Desulfobacterota > DSM-4660 > Desulfatiglandales > Desulfatiglandaceae > B46-G9. Next base: position 921 of record JAFDGR010000079.1, read on the forward strand.
AGAGGGTTGCCGCAACAGGGGCGTCTTGATGCTCGAGGGAGTCAAGGAGGAGGCCTACGGTTTCCATGATCTGGGAAAGGGTGAAGCCTCTTCTGTGCCTGGCCAGGATGGCGGTGGCGACGAGAGATATGGGGGTGACAAGTGAGATCCGGTTAATGGAACGAATGATGTCGAGACCCAGATTTTTATTGAGCGGTTGTTCCTGCCGGCCGGGAATATGCAAATACTCCTTGAGTGATATTGGAGAGGCAAAACGAATGTAGATTTTCCCGTATTTCCTCTTGAGAAATTGTCTTGCCTTCATCATCTGCAGGAATGTTTCCCGTTCCTTTTTCTGCCCTGCCAATTCACGGATGTAAGATTTTTCTTCGAGGATCCTGTCATAGCTGATGGAGACCGGGACAAAGAGGAGGTCTTCGCAGTACCCTTCCTGAAATGCCTCAAGGAGGATGGACAGGAACCCGACCTTTGGTAAAATGAGTTTTCCGCTCCGGCTTCTCCCTCCTTCAATAAAAAATTCAAGGGGATGGCGCTCGGCCAGGAGGGCTTTAATATAACGTGAAAAAATTTTTGCGTAGAGCCGTGCTCCCTGGAAAGTACGCCTGATAAAGAAGGCGCCTGATTTACGAAACATGCGACCCATGGGCCAGAAAGCAAGGTTTTTTCCCGCGGCTATCCGTGGCACATGCATATGGCGCTCAAGGAGGATATAATTGAGCACCAGATAGTCTATGTGGCTCTTGTGGGAGGGGACATAAATGAGAACTCCCTTCCGGGCAGATTCCCGCAGGGCGGTTATTTCACTGTCGCGGACATCAATGCCTTCAAAGAGTTTTTTCCAAAACCATCGCAGGGCCATCTGAAAGAACTGAATATAGGTGATGTTGTAATCCGCGGCGATCTCGTCAAAATAATCAGACGCTTTTTTCCGATATTTTTTCAAGGCCTTCCTTTTGCCGGCGGCCATTTCCTTCAGTGTTGCGTTTATCTCCGGGTCAGTCAGGACTATCTCTTTCACCTGCTGCCGGGATTTCATGATCGGGCCGAGAATAACCCGCTTCTGCTCATCAATACGGGTGATCAGCTCCTTCCGCAGGAGGGAGACTGTTTCACCTGGAGGTTCATCCGGGTTTCGGGTTTCAAGAAAGGCCTTGAGATCAAGGGGGGGGCCGAAATCAATAACCGCCCGGCGGTTGTGCCTGAAAAACAGAAAAAGCAAGATTGTCTTTCTCCGCGTGTATGAAACGACGGGAGAAACCTTTCGGGTCCACCAGGCAAATCAGTGACGTAACTCCTTCTTCCATATTTTTTCTGAAAAATCCTGTCTCGTAGGGGCTGGGCAGGTGGCCATTTTTGAAAAAGTAAGGGGCCTGATATCGAATGATTCGAAAGAGACGGGAAAAGGGCAGGACGAGGGACATATTGAGGTCAAATGCCATTTTGGGGTAAGGCATACGGGCAATACGAAATCGAAAGTGGTAAAGGAGAAAATCGAGCTGTCCCGGGTACTTGATAGCATACACCACCGTGCCATGCCGGTGCAGTTGCTTCATTTCTTCAACGGCGCTCTTGTCCAATTGGGTCCGTTTGAAAAGCCGGTAAAGAACCCAACTCAGGAAAAAGCCCGGTTTGAAATCTACCACACAGGGAAAAGCCTCCTCATTTTCCGGAACAAGTTTTTGCACCTTCTGCTGCCTCCTGAGTCATTCCACCCACAAATGAATTTTCATATGCGAAGTCCTCCCGTCCCACCTGTGCACAGCGGTTAAATGTGTCTACGCTGCATGCTGTCTAACCACCCGTTTGGGCCATGGATAGAAGCAAGAGATGGACCGCAATTTGGATTGATTTTACCGGTGCGGGGCCAAAAAATCAATGGAAATCAGAGAGATCAAGGTACCCTTGAGTGAGGTAGCTTCGCCAAAAATATGGCGAAAATGCCCATAATTATGACGCTTTTTTGACGAAACACCTGGGAATTCAGGGAAATTTTTCCTGGCTGGAAATGCAAAAGCCGGAACGGCACATGCCTCGAAAACAATGTTGATCAGGAAATCTAGTGCGCGTAACTGTCTCTATATATTATCATTTTATATATATCAACTGGGCTTTTGTTCTCCGCCTCCTTGCTGGAACCTATTCTCTCAAACGGTTTTGAAGTCCCTTTTTTCTTTCGGCACATGATTTGCTTTGACTTGTTCTGACAAGCCAGATTTGGAAAATTATTCACAAGGAGGGAAAAATGATGGAAGGCTTGAAAGGCCATGGGAAAGGGCCCCTGGGTGGAAACAGCGGTTTTACCCTTATAGAGATGGCGATCGTGTTGATTATTATCGGCATCATCATCGGGGCGGTGGTCAAGGGGAAAGACCTGGTCAGGAGCGCGGAGCAGAAAAGACTCTACACCACGTGGATTCGCGAATGGCAGGTCTCTTTCAATAATTACTATGACAGGACCGGGTGGATTCTTGCGGATGATGCCAGCGACACAAACGCGACCCGGGATGGACGATGCAATGAAGGGGCCACTGTCGGCAATATCGAAACCCAGCTCCGCAGGGTTGGTTTGGAACCACCTCCATCAGGGTCCACGGGCTCCAGCCTGGTCAGGACCTATACCGATTCCCAGGGGATCCAGCGGACCCTTACCATTGTCTTCGATTATGCCACAAACCTGGGGAATTTTATCCGGATAAACGGGGTCCCAAATGATCTGGGCATGGCGCTTGACAGGATTATTGACGGCGAGATGGACGGCACCACGGGGGATTTTCTCTACACGGCGGATGGCACTGTCGCAACACCGGGCGTGGCAAGCTGGCCTCCTGCAACAACCGCCCCGACCGCGAATGCGGCCGCCATTTTGAAGCTCCAGTTTTAGGACATATCTGTTTTTTTGAAGAGAAGATGCGGCTCATGAGTGGAGGAAGGGAATGTTTCTTCGTCCGCGGTAAAAGAAAAGAGGAAGGATAGAAGGATATTGAAACGGTATATTCTATCAATCTCGCTGGCCATCATTGTCGTGGTGGCCGCGTTCCTGTTTTTTGGGACCTATGGCCGCGCTCAGCGGCTGCATGCCAGACTGGCCCAGGCAGATAGGGACCTGCGACTCCTGTCAAAACAGCAGAAAGAGATGGAGGCAAAAGCCCGCATCCTTGCGAGAACAAGGTCCTTTGTACAAAGAGCGCAGGCCCTCGGGCTCGAGAAGGAGCGCTGGGATACCTACGAGGTGGAGATCAAGGAACCTGTTTCCTTTCCTGAAGCACGGGAGATCCTTTCTCAGACAGGGAACGCCGGCTCATATTATTTTATCCCTCTCTACATCCACATGACCAGAGATCCCTCCCAGATGAAAGGGGTTTCGGGCCCCGAGAAAACAGCGCAGGGAAACGATGCCTCGGGGCTGAAAAAAGGAGATGTTTTTATGGACCTCAAGGGAACGTTTCTTGTCCGGGCTAGATAGGGAGAATTGAAGGCGGAAGGTGGAATGGGGGAAGGAAAACCATGAGAAAAACGCATTGTGCTGCAGAACTTGATGGCGCCTTTTACCGATGTTCCGGCACGACTCTTGAGCAGATAGTGGACCTGAGCGACCTGCAGGGAGTCCAGCGCGTTGTTTCGGATTTCCAGGGTGCCATTTCCAGGACCGTCACGGTGGAGGCCCCCTACAAATACGCGGAAGTGATGGTGCGCAAGCAACTGCAGGAAACCGGCGAATTCGATGAACCGATTACCCTGATCAGTCACTGGAAAAAGAGACGAGGCGCAAATGCCACTGACATCTTTTACACGGCCCTTCCCACCCGCCTCTACTACCGCTCCCTGGACGAAGCCAAAAATCACGAAGAGTGTATCCTCCTGTTCCCTCTCTATGCGGTCCTGTATGGTGTATTGAAAAAGATGAGACCAACGCATCCTGTTGCGGTGGTGTTTCAGCACGGCCGGGCCGCCGATATCCTGATGGGTGATCGAAAGCGAATTTACTATGCCAACCGGCGTGTGGCATTCGATGAGAGTCCTGAGCAGCTTTCGTCCCTCTGGGAGATGGTTGTATCGGAGATTACCGCAGCCGAAGAGGAACATCGCATTTCAGTGGAAACAATTGCCCTGCTCACGTGGACCGATTCCCAGGTGGAAGCGGTGTGGCCGCCCGAGATGGAAACGAAAGTACAGTTCTTCGGAGAGGAATCTTTGTTCCTTGACGGCAAGGAGCGGAAAATCTCCTTTTTGAAGGCGCTGGCTGATACGCCTGTGTCCCTTGCGGTCTCCAGGCGGCCCGAAAAGATTTCCTTCTATTGCGCAAGGGTGCTCCCGGTGCTGGATGTCGCGGTGATTATCATCGCACTCTGTTTTTTTGGTGGGCACTTCTGGTTTGGAATGAAAAATCGCTCCATCGAGCAGGTCATACAGGCAAGAGAAGCCAATATTACTGCTCTCAGCCACAAGCAATACCCTGAAGCGGTCCCTTACGAGGAAACCTTCGGTTTTGTAAGGAACCTGTCCCGGTACCGGGATATGCCCGGTTTCAAGAGCGTGGTGAACGATGTTTCAGAAGCCCTGTTTCAGGGAGGATTGGTGCGCGTGGTGAAGGCGGATTACAACAAAGGAAATCTCAAGCTTGAGATCCTGGGAAAAGTGAGTGTCCCTTTTGACAAGGCTTTCAAGGGATACCAGCGCTTCTGCCGCACCATGATAAAAAGGGGATACGCCCTGGTGAACAGGAGTTTTAACACGTCCATCAATGAGTCACAGTTTGTGGTGACGTTTGAAAGAAGGGCGGAATGAGAAAAAAATACCTGCCCATCTATGCTGTTGCTTTTTTCCTCCTCGCCTTTGGGCTGGCGGGATTTTATGCCTATCTCGTTCTCACGAACCCTCTCCGAGTGAAACCGGTATCCCCGGCAAAACCGGTTCCAGCTCTGCTGGTCCCGGACGAGCAAACCCTTGATGAAATGGCGAAACTGGAAAAGCAAATGGGGAGGCTGCTGCAACCGGTTCCCGAAAAAATGGAGCCGGTGAACCTGAAACTTTTCGGGTATGAGCCTGTTCGGGAGGGGAAGTTGAAACATGGACGCGGCGGGCCGGGGTTGCTGCGGGAAAATATGCACCTCCTTACCATGGCCTTCAAAGGGATGACCAAGGGCTTCTGCGTCATTGACGGCACCTTTTATCCACAGGGCGCCTCTTTGCCGGACGGCAGCATCATACGCCGGGTGGAACGAAACCGTGTGCTCCTCGTAAAGAGGAACCGGAAGATCTGGATAGATATGGGAAAGGAAGCGCTGATCCAGGAACTGAAAGCAAGCAAAACGGGAGAAAGAAAGTAATGGTTTTCATACGAGCAGTGGCGGTTTTTTTGGTGGTTGCCGTCGGGGGATGCAGCCTCGATGCAGCCTTGGTGAAAGAACAGGAGAGACCCTCACCCGAGAACATCGCAAGACAGGTCATCGATGAATCCTCTCAAACCGGGGCACTGCACAAGAACCTTGTAGAGCAAGTAGAGAAGAGGAAGCCAAAACCGGTGGACGTAGAGCCGCTTATGCCGGTCTACGATCCCCTTGAAGACCACATGGTGTCCTTCTCCATGGTGGATGAGGACTTCAAGCTGGTCCTGTATTCCCTCGCCCAGTCCGTTGGCATGAATCTCATTATTGATCCGGAGGTCAGCGAAGAAAAACGTCTCGTTACCCTGAACTTTCAGAACGTGCCGGCCGCGACGGTCCTGCGGGAAATTCTCAAAAGCTATGATCTCTACTATGAAATTGATCATAACGTCATTCGCATCAAACCCTTTGAAGAGCGATTTTTTGAACTGAACTTTCTCGATACAACGACAGATGTCACCTTTGACGTTGGAGGAGATGTGCTTGGAGCGGGCTCCACGGAGACCGCCGGGGGGCTTTCCGGGAACTTCAAGCTGTCGGGGAAGGGAGGGAATAAGGGAAATACGTACGACATACTGGAACAGATGATCCAGAAACTGCTTTCCAAGGGGGGGAAATACTCGATCAATCGAATTGCCGGGAGCCTTTATATAAAGGATGCTCCGGGCGTGATCCGTTCTGTATCCCGCCTGATCAACCATTTGAAAGAGATGCTTGCCCGGCAGGTGCTGATCGAGGCAAGAATTATCGAAGTGGGTCTTTCAGACCAGTATTCCTATGGCATCGACTGGGAAGTGCTGAGGCAGTCCCTTTCCCACAGCGGCACCCGGTTAAACAGGGCCGCCTGGTCTCTGGGTCAGGGGTTAATCCTGAGCGGAGTACACAATGCCTTGAGCCTTGATACGACCATTAACGCCCTCAAGACGTTTGGAGACGCAAAGATCGTGTCGAATCCCAGTATTCGCTGTAAACACGGAAAGCCGGCCATCATTAGTGTGGGGACCTCGTTGACCTACAAGAAGAGCGTTGAAACCACGACCACCACCACAACGGCTGAAAACCTTGTGTCAACCGACGTGGAGGTCTCCACGGTTTTTGACGGTCTCATCCTGGGAATCGTGCCGTTCATCCAGGAAGACGGGCGGATCAGCCTGCTTATTAATCCCATCAAGAGCGACGTGGATCCCACCAGCATCGAGCCGGTGGCCGTGAGCCGGAATTCAACAGACAGCATCTCGCTTCCGAAAGTCAGTATCAAGGAAATCAGTACGACCATTGCACTGAGAGACGGGGATGAGATTTTTCTCGGAGGGCTTATTGATAAACATCGTCAGAAAGTGAACAAGGGATTCCCCGTGCTCTCACGCATTCCGATTCTGGGCTACCTTTTCAAGAACGATGCCATGGAGGAGGTAACAAGGGAACTGGTGATTGTCCTGAAGGTCACGGTTATTTGATCCGGCGCTTTGCAGCCCGAATAGACCGGGCAGGCCAGAAAGACCAACGGTATGAGTGTTATTTTTGAGACATTACAGAAGCTGAAACAGAGCGGTGACGAATCCCCCGAAGCAATGCCCGTTTCACGGAGGCGGCGAAAAACGCTTTCCGTGGGTCGGGCCTTTTTCCCCCTTGGGATCGTTCTGGGCATTGGAGTGGGGCTCCTGGTCTTTTTTCTTTGGGGTGCCCTTGGAATGCACCGTGTTCCGGTTCAGCATGTTCCCAAAAGGGCTGTTGCCAGCCAAGACGTTGAGAGAATCCAGGCTCCTGAAGAGGTCCCGGCGAAAAACGACACCGCCTTGCCTCCTTCCCCGGAGCTGAAAACAGTGCGGGCCACAAAGGGGAAATTGTATCTTCCGGCTTCGAGGCCAAAACAGGGCCGTGAAAAAAAAACGGCCCGGTACCTGCCTCCGACCTCATCAGGCAGGAGCGGTGCAGCACGGGCGGCAGAGAAACAGGGGTTTCAATACAGAGCAGCGTCAGAAAACAGCGGGAAAGCAGGAAGGATCAGGTCGGAAACCGGGGATACAAGCAAAGGAAAAGCCGTTCCAGAAACGTTTGAGCATCGCAAGCATTTGTCGGAGAGCGTGAAAACAGGGAAAGAAATGCGAACCGCCCTGATTGCGGAGGGAACGAAGAAACCCATACATCAACGGGATCTGTCCCAACGGAAGCAAATGGAAACAACAGAGGTACGTACGGTAGACCGGAGCGCCCAAATCGGTCTCCTGGTGGCAAGGCTGCAGCAGGCCATGCGGGCGGGAAACGGGGGTGAAGTGAAAGGCCTGCTGGAGAGGTTGGAAAACCTTAAGGGAAAAAGAAGTGATTATGTGATGCGCCTCAAGGCCTTCTGGTATTTGAAAGAGGGAAAGTATGATGTGGCACGCTCTTTCCTGCAGCAGCTCATCAACAAGAATGAAAACGACCTGGAAGCAGGGATCAATATGGCCGTTTTGGACATCAAGACCAACCATGTGGAAGCGGCCCGGAAGAGGTTGAGGAAGATGAGAAAGCTCCATGAAGAGAACACCGTGATCCCGGCGCTCCTGGAGAAGATCAGCAGGTAATGGCTCCATCCCCGCGAAGGACTGACCGGTTCATGTCTTTCATTGTTTACAGCGTGTTCGCTGGGCTGGCCCTGTGGGCGGGGACAAAGCTCATAAATCACTCGCTCAACACAAGGTTTTACGAGGATTTTCTTCTTGGATGGGAAACCGCAATCAGAACGTATAACGAACAGGGGAGGGAGTGGCCTTCGTTTACCGGAAGCAACCACGCGGTCTACATGGAAAATCTGGTCAAGCTCATGCGTGGCGGAGACGCGGCCCCGCCGGCATCCAACACAGGGAAACCGTTCGTGTATTGCCTGGACAGGCTGGGTGATCCAAAAGAAGACATCTTTTTCCTCTGTTTCGCGGACGAAATAGTGCTCTATGGAATGTCTTTCAAGACTTTTTCATACCTCGACAAGAGGATTGACGGGCACGTAGACGAAAAAAGAGGACACTTCAGGGGGCGAAAAAGCAAGGACGGTTTCAGCTACAGAGGACAGGTACTGTTATGAACACGGAAATGCAGAAAGAACTGGCATATTTGAAACATTTCGGGCTGGAAGGAAACCCGTTTCCGGTTGCGCCGGACGTGGAACACTTTTTTCTTTCCCGGGATATTGATCGCCTCATCACGGAAATCGTGCACGGAATCGTCACCCGGAAAGGGTTCATGGTCTTGACCGGTGAAGTGGGTTTGGGAAAAACCACCATCAGTCGCAAGATCATGAAGATTCTCGAGGAAAGGGAAGTCCAGACCTCCCTGGTATTCCATACGTCATATCAGGATGTGGAATTATTACGGGAGATCAACCGTGATTTTGGTCTCCTGGTAGACACACTGGAATTTGGTGATCTCATGAAAGTGCTGCGGGATTTCCTGCTGGGGCAAAATCAGGAGGGAAGAAACTGCGCTATTCTCATCGATGATGCCCAAAATTTGAGCCCGGAAAGCCTGGAGTTGGTGCGCATGATATCAAACCTGGAGACCGACCAGCAAAAGCTGGTGCAGATCCTGCTGATCGGACAGCCCGAACTCATCAAGAAGCTGGATTCCCCTGAACTCAGGCAGCTCAAGAGCCGCATCATCATCAAGCAGGAGGCCCGTCCCCTGTCCGAAGAGGAGCTCAAAAACTATATCCTGTTTAAGCTGAATGTCGCGGGAAACAAAGGGAATACGGCCATTACCCGGAAAGCAGTACGAAGAATCTTTCGTTTGACCGGGGGAAACCTGCGGCAGGTCAATACGGTTATGGACCGCATTCTCTACGTGGCCTTTCTCCGGAATTCCACGAAGATTTCTCAAGAGGTCGTGAAAGAAGCGCAAAAAGATCTGAAACCCGGAAAGGCGTGGAAAAAACCACCCCTGCGCTTTCGTCCATGGCTTGCGGTTCCCGCTTTTTGTGCACTCATAGCAGTCCTGTTTTTTATCCCTTCTTTTCACCTCGGTCATCTGGTAAAGGAGATCAGCGCCGTGTTTTTTTCAGGACCGGTTGTGACCGAGAGCAGGGCGGATACTCAACAACAAAAACCGGCTGCGCGCCAGGAAAACACGGCTGCCGCCGCATCGTCCGCGTGGGAAGAAAAGGTTCAGGCCCCGGTATTTCTGAAAGAGAAACCTGTTCCCAAGGCGCTCCGGGAATTCCTTTCCGCCTATTCGCTCACGAAGTTTGCCCGCGCGTTTGACAGGGCGATGGAAAACGGGGACTTCAAGGAGTTATCAAGAGATATTCTCCGGGAAACCGGGTACCAGCTGGTGACCTTGAAAAAGCTGCCGGAATCGGTGCGGGAAAAGTACGGCGTGCTCATCTGTCCGGCTTCCCGGGGGAGCGGAAATGAGTACTTTCTCTTCTGGCGTCCAAGATTGTTGATCCACAAGTTCTATTATGGCTACCGGGGCCAGGAAATAGTGAAGCTGCAGGAGCTGCTCGCGAACGCTCATTGTTATCGTGAACCGGTGGACGGTATCGTTGGAAGTGGATTGATGAGAGCCGTCCTTGATTTTCAAAAGCGGATGGGGATCGAGGTCACCGGATATCCTGACCGGCTGACCGTGTTTCTGTTACATGTACAGGAGAACTGGGCATGACAAACCAGGCCGTAAGAAAACCGCTCGGTGAGCTCCTGAAGGAGAAGGGTTTCATCAAGGATGAACATATCGCCTTCGCCATGCAGGAGCAGAAAATAACCAAGGAAAAAATCGGCGAGATCCTGGAAAGGCTTTGCTTTGTTACGGAATACGAGGTGATGACCACCCTGGCCGAACAGGAAGGGATCCCTTTTACCGATGCGGATGAAGCCTTCCCCGGAGAAGAGGTGCTCAAGCTTTTTAATAAAAACTTCTGCCTGACCAACACCTTTGTTCCCATCGGGATTGAGGGGCAGAACATTCAAGTGGCCGCGGCCTTTGTCTCCGGTGATAAACTGCCACAGTTAATCAGTCGTCATACCGGACTTTCTCCCACCTTTTTCCTGGCGGAAAAGAAAAAGATCATCAACGCAATCAACAGGCTTTACTATTTTGTGGAAAACCCTGTTGAAAAGCTTATTGAGAACGAGATCAATCTCCTTGCCAGGGATACAGAGATGGCAAGGGGAATGGAAAATCTCATCAAGTATGTCCTGCACCTGGCCGTCAAAATGCGCGCAACGGACATCCACATCCGTCCCATGGAACGCTCAATAAATATTTCCTTTCGCGTGGACGGGGTGCTCACCTCGGTCCTGTCCATGCCGGCAACCTTGAGTCGGCTCATCGCGAGCCTGAAAATGAAGGCGGACATGGACATCGCGGAACAGCGCCTTCCCCAGGACGGACGTTTTTCCGCCACCATCCTGAATAATGGCTATGATTTCAGGGTCTCCACCATCGTCTCCCCTCAGGGTGAGAATATGGTCCTCCGCGTCCTCCCCATGGAGAGCGCGGTGATGGGCATGGTACAACTCGGTTTTTTCGAAGAGCATATTCGACTGATTGAGGAGATGTTCAACGAGCCGTTCGGGATCATCCTTTTAACCGGCCCCACAGGATCAGGGAAATCAACAACCCTCTATGCGGGCATCAGGAGCCTCGACCTGCTCGAAAAAAATGTGGTCACGGTGGAAGAACCCATTGAGTACGACATTCCGCTCTTACGCCAGACCCAGGTCAATGAAAAGGCGGGCTATACCTTTGCCAATGCCGTTCGGTATTTTCTCCGGCATGACCCCGATGTGATCCTGGTGGGCGAAATCAGGGACCAGGAGACCGCCTCCACCGCGGTAAGCGCCTCAACAACCGGGCATCTTGTCCTCTCCACCCTGCACACGAACAGTGCCATTGGGGCCATCCCGCGGTTGAGAGATCTGGGAATCCGGCCCTTTCTCATTGCAGATTCCCTGATCGGAGTGGTCAGTCAGCGCCTGGTGAGGAAAATCTGTAACGCTTGCAGGGAGACCTACAGCCCGGCCCCATGGGAGAAAAAATATCTGAAAGACGACACCGTTACTGAGTTACAGCGGGGACGAGGATGTGAACTGTGCAATGGTTCAGGATATTTTGGCAGGACGCTCGTCTATGAACTGCTCTCGGTGGACAGGGATATCGCGAAACTCATAGACCGTGAGGCGGACCTGAGCCTTATCGCGGAAAAGGCAAACGAGCGGGGGTTTGTGAGTATTTTTGACACGACCGTCGCCAAAGTGAAGCAGGGGGTTACTACCACAGAGGAAGCGGTTCGGGTTCTCGGCCACATCCGGCAAGTCTAAATCATAAATAATCCATCCCGGCTCGGGATGAGAATTGAAAAGGTTCTGCCGTTCAAGGCGTATCAAGATTGAAAAGAATAAATTCGAAATTCGAATATTGAAATCCGAAACAAATTCGAAATTCGAAAGTTTCAATGTTCCATAAGTAAGAGGTGATGAGTATTTGTCGAGCAAATTGCTTTGCAGGGTGTTTTTGTCATTTGAATTTTTGTCAATAGATATTGTTTCGCATTTCGTGCTTCGGTATTCGGTTTTTCTTTATGGACTATTTCAGATATAAGCTCATTGAGACATCAGGGGAGATCTCTTCCGGCATCATAAAACTCCCGTACAAGGAAGTCATGTCTGCCATATCCCACCTGGAAAGGGATGGAAGCACGACGATCTTTGTGAAAAAACTGGGGAGAGTCGCCTGTTTTTTGTTCGAACTCTCCAGGCTCCGGTTTCGCAGGAAACTTCCACGGGTTTTCCAGGCGGAATTCCTCGGAAACGTCTCCCTCATGCTCCGGTCAGGCATGACGCTTATCACGGCCCTGGAAGAAGCGGCGGCCAGCTCCGAGAACAAAGACTTTGAAGAGGACATCAAGGACCTTATCATTCGCATCCAGGGAGGAGCGAGATTCTCCGAGGCGGCGGAAAATTACCATTACATCTTTTCAAAAACCGTGATTCACCTGATCAGGATAGGGGAGGAAACAGGGAAGCTTGATCAGACCCTGAAAGACGCGTCAGAACACCTGAAACGGATCCAGGGAATTCTCAGCGACACCAAACAGGCCCTGCTCTATCCGAGCTTTGTGTTTACCGCCATGCTCGGAGGAATGCTCTTCTGGTTTTACTATGTGGTTCCGAAGATCGTCAACCTGTTCAAGGAAATGGATGTCACCCTGCCGTCCCTGACGGTTTTTATCCTGAAGGTCTCCGACTTTATCCAGGCAAACATCCTGCACATTATACTCGGGACAGCGGTGCTGGTGCTGGCAATCATCCTCGGGTACCGCGGGAACCAGCATTTTCGCAAGGGTGTGCACGGGTTGCTCCTGAAAATTCCCATTTCCAAATCCATCATGTCCGCCTCCACCCTGGCCTTTATTACCGAATATTTCAGCCTTTTGCTGAATGTGGGGATTGACATCATGCAGTCCATGGGTATCTTGCGGGATTCGATCAAGAACGAGGTATACAAGGAAAAGCTCGATGTGGTGAGTTCCGGCCTCTCGCGGGGCGAGGGAATTGCCGATTCATTCAGCAAGGTTCCCATCTTTCCCTCCTTTGTGGTCAGGATGATTCATGTGGGGGAGCAGAGCGGAAACCTGCCGGAGCAGCTTGCGTACATCGCGGATGATTACCGGAACAGGCTTTCCGTCCTGGTGGCGACCATGGGAAAATTGATCGAGCCGATCGTGCTGGTGGTGGCGGGAACCATGTTTGCCATCATGGTAGGCGGGCTTTTCCTTCCCATCTACGACCTTGTTTCCAAGGTCAGCGGCCGGTAAGCCAACTTCTCTCTTTTCTCTGGTTCCAGAAAGGGTCACAGCAATTTTTCTGAAACGGCAATATCCAGAATGAAACTACGGGCCTCCGGGGCAGGAGTGGGACGTGTTCATATCCTGGGCAACTTCACCGGATGAAAGTCCCCTGGTGTACACATGGACCTCGTCCACGTGCCCGTTATACTTGTATCCGGTGCTGGGCCCCCAGCCGCTGATGAAAAAATTCGAGGTGACCGTTCTGCTCCCGGGAGTCCCGGTAAGAACGGCAAGAGGCTGGAGTGCCCCATCTATATAGAGCTGATTTTTCAGGGGGGCGTTGTTGGTGAAAATGGCCGCAACGTGATGCCAGTTTCCGGAGAGCGCAGCGGCGCCACTGATGCCGTAAAGATCGCTTGCACCGGTATTGAACACAAGCTGATCTCCATTTCTGAACCAGAGGTCATAGCTGCTTCCCCAGCCGATGGGCATTTCAGGTCCATTCCCATCCCACTTCATCCAGAAGCACACGGTGGTCTTCTCGCCCGGACTGGTGGACACGGGGAGGCCTGATATCTCCACGGAACTGTCATTATTGGAAAAAGACCCGGAATAACACAGGTGGCTGTCGGTCTGGTCAATGGCTGCGCTGCCCTGCGGGGTCCCGTCATAGCCATTCCCGGAAGAGTCTGTGACATCGCCTGCCTGGCCGATGGTCCATGCATTCTCATCCATCCGGTATTCCGCCGCCGGGCCGGTATAACAGGTCCCGGAGCAGGAATGACTCAAGGAAGAAAGAGCGGACACTTCGCCGGGAGTAAGGACCTTGTCGTAGAGGAGCACCTCGTCGATCCAGCCATGGAATACCTGGTTCGCATCAAAACCACCCCCCACACTGTCCTGCTCCTGCCCGAGAATGACTCCTCCCGGATCCAGGGACACATTGGAGGTATTGGTGCTCCCGTTTGTGTCGGAAAGGGCGGAGCCGTCCAGGTAGAGGATCTCGGATCCGTCTGAAACATTTCTTGTCCACACCACCTGGTGCCAGAGCCCGTCCGCGACACTGCTCCCGATGGAAAAGCTCCCTGTCTGGACATTGTTGACCCAGGTCAGGAAAGTGTTCCCGGTCCCGTTGAGATAGAGAAGAAGATTATTCGTGGCCCCGGATCGCGCCCCGGAAAAAAGGGTGCTGATGCCTGACGAGAGGGAGTCTACCCGGAACCAGAGGGCGAGGGAGAAATCACCGAGATTGGTGAAGGGTGCATTCCCCAATGACACGTACTGGTTGGTGGTGGTTCCAAGATTCATGACAGCGGAAGAGCAGTCATGGCCCATGGAGCGATCAGGCGTATCTGCCGCGGTGAGGTTTACGCTCGTCCCGTGCGCATTACTTCCGCCCGTATCCAGCACCTCGTCCGTGGAGCCGTCCCAGGAACACTCATCCATGTGCCACTCGCCGATCATCCCGGCATAATAGGGCGCATCCGCTCCTTCTCCGCTGATGTCCAGGGTATAGAAACCCGAATCCACCTGGTTCCCGGCGCAACTGGTGTCATTGGCGGTCAGTTTAAACTGGTATCCTGATCCCGGGAGGGAGGTGCTGATTTTTCTGAAACGTGCGGTGGCATCCCCGGTGCTGACCACCTCGAAACCACCGGGGTTTGTCCCCAGCCACTGGATTTGCCAGTTGCTCATGGGGCCGAGACGCGGGCCTGTCACAGTAAAATCCTGTGAAAAGGTGGAACTGTTGCAGGCAAATGTCTGCGGGGAGGCGGGGGTCACGGTGAGGGTCCCATTTCCCACGGTCAGGGTGAAGGTGCGTTCGTCCATCCGGCTCGCGGCATCTGTTACCCGGACCGTCAGGCTGTAATCCCCGGCGCAGACATCGGTGGTGCCCTGTAATTCACCGGTATTGGGGACGATACTGAGCCCGGCTATGGGGTTCGGGGGAATGAGCTCCCATCCATACGGCGGCGTTCCCCCGGCAGCGGAGAGAGTGGTGTCATAGGGGCTGTTGATGGTGCCCTGGGGGAGGGAAGTGGTGGTGATGACGACAGAATCCGCTGAGCAGTCCCTTGTTTCATCCATGGCCGCCTGGATTTCATTTTCCGCCAGGGCCCGGTCATAGATTCTCACTTCATCGATCTGCCCCCCAAAGAAGTTGCGGGGAGAGCCGCTTCCCCGGGCCCCGATGAGCAGTTTGCTGGTATTCGCTCCCATGGCCCCGGTTTGGTTCCGGGTATACACCTGGCGGCCGTTCTTATAGAGTGCCTGCTGGTGACCGTCATAAACGACCGTCACGTGCGTCCAGGTATCGGCGGTGACCGGGAAAGAGGTCCCGCCGTCCCAGGCCCAGTGCGGTTGCCAGGCATATTGGAGGTATCCGCTGTTTATCCGGACCTCGTAGAGATTTTCCTTGTTGTACAAGATATTTTCACCGGCCGACCCATCCCACTTGAACCAGGCTGCGACGGTCCAGGGAGTGGTGCCCGGGTCAAGATCACCGTCTGCCGGGTCGCCGAGATCCAGGTATCCGCCATTATTGGCATCCACACGGGTGAAAATACCGGCCCTGCATACCTTGCCGCTGGAGGGCGTGGTTTGGACAGGACGGGAACCGGATCCGCCCGCAGCCGCAACCCCGTTACTGCCGCCGGAGCCTGAATCCACCACCTCACCGGCGGTACCGCTCCAGGGAAAATTCTCCATCCGGTATTCAGCCGTGGGGCCGGAGTAACAGCTCCCGGAACAACCGGCCCTGGAC
>JAFDGR010000329.1 GCA_019309145.1 Deltaproteobacteria bacterium
CTTTCCGGTGGAGTTGATTCCTCGGTAACGGCGGTGATGCTGTACAAGGCAATCGGCGAACAGCTTTCATGCATATTTGTGGACAACGGGCTCCTGCGGCGGGGGGAAGCCGAGGAGGTTACCGACCTCTTTAAAGGTCATTATGGGATGGATTTTCACCTGGTAGACGCCTCGGAACACTTTCTGGAGAAGCTGAAAGGGGTCGTTGATCCCGAGGAAAAGAGGAAGATCATTGGTCATGAGTTTATCTCCGTTTTTGAGAAAAAGGCCAAGGAACTTGGTGAGGCGAGGTATCTCGCTCAGGGGACTCTTTATCCGGATGTGATAGAAAGTGTCTCTTTTAAAGGACCTTCCGCGACCATAAAAAGTCATCATAACGTGGGGGGCCTTCCCGAAATGATGAAACTCGAATTGATAGAACCCCTGCGCGAACTGTTCAAAGATGAAGTGCGGCAGGTAGGCATGGAACTGGAACTGCCGAGGGAGTTGGTCATGCGGCAACCTTTCCCAGGCCCCGGGCTTGCCGTGAGAATCCTGGGGGAGATTACCCGGGATCGGCTTGAAATACTGCGCTCCGCCGATGTTATTGTGCAGGATGAAATTCGCAGGGCGGGCTTTTACGAGAAGGTCTGGCAATCCTTCGCGGTTCTTTTGCCGATCAGGACAGTGGGTGTCATGGGTGATGAGCGGACGTATGAGCACGTGGTGGCGGTCAGGGTGGTGGACAGCCTGGATGCCATGACCGCGGACTGGTCACGTATCCCCTACGAAGTCATGGCCAGGATTTCGAACCGGATCATTAACAGTGTCAAAGGGGTAAACAGGGTTGTGTACGATATCTCTTCAAAACCCCCCAGTACCATTGAATGGGAGTGATGCTGAGTGGTGGTTCTATGGCACGTGTCTATGAAAAGCGTACCTACCGTGGCAGGATTCGCGCTCAGGGGCTTTATTCATTCGGTGTGTGTGTCAGGGAAACCGATCTGTGGATAAGCGCCGGTCAGGACCTTGAGAAGAAGGCACGGGATCTTGTTTTTCAGTGCCGTTATGAAATAGAGAGCTATATACGAACCCATCCCCTTTTCAAGACAGCCCTTCAGCCGTTTCCTCCTGATCCCTATGCCCCCCCTCTCGTGAAAGAGATGCTTGAAAACACGGAGCGGGTAGGGGTGGGCCCCATGGCTGCAGTAGCAGGGGCAATCGCCCAGTATGTTGGGATCGGGCTCATGGAATACTCAAAGGAAGTCATCGTTGAAAACGGGGGAGACATCTACATGCAAGCCGATCGGCCTGTTACGGTATCTATTTTTGCCGGTGACTCCCCTTTGAGCGAACGCATCGGACTGGGTATATCAGAAAAACAGATGCCGCTTGGCGTGTGCACCTCTTCAGGAAGAATCGGCCATTCCTTGAGCCTGGGCGCTTCCCATGCGGTAACGATCCTTGCGGGGTCGGCCGCCCTGGCAGACAGCGCTGCAACAGCTCTCGCGAACACTATTCTGGAGAGAAAGGACCTTGAAGCGGCGGCTGCCGCTGCTCGCAGTATTCCCGGCATTATTGGTGGTGTGGCCATCCTTGGGGACACCATGGCCTCATGGGGTGACGTAGAGTTGGTCGGCCTTTAGCGTACGAAAGAGGAATAATCCGTGAGCAAAAAACTTACCTACGAAGAGCTCGAACGCCGGGTGCGGGAGTTGGAAGAACAACTTGCCGAACGAAAAAAAATAGAGGAAGCTTTCCTTCGGACCAGGAGAAGACTCAATACCGTTTTTGATTTTGTTGCCTACCCACTTGCCGTTCTCAGCCTTGATCAGAAAGTCCGCTACCTTAATTCGGGGTTCACCCATGTTTTTGGCTGGACTTCGGAGGAAATGGAAGGGAAAAGAATCCCTTTTGTGCCCGTAGAGCTGATGCAAGAGGCAGAGGAAGACATCAAAAGGGTCATAGGGGAAAAGACACAACTCCGCCGTGAAACCAAGCGAATCACCCGGACCGGACGCGTACTCGATGTGGTGATGCGGATAGCCTATTACGAGGCTTCAGAGTACGAACAGGCCGGCCTTTTGCTGATTTTCAGGGATATTACCGAGCAAAAGCGAATTGCAAGGATCAATGAGACCGTATTGCGGATCAGCACCGCACTCCCGGAACACCCGGATCTGGAGGAACTCCTTGATTACGTTGATAGTGAAGTCAAACTGAACTTAGAAACAGAAGGATCTGTGGCCATTTTGTTGGATGAAGAAAAACAGGAACTCTTCGTGCTTGGAGCGGCATATGATGACCAGGCCACCCAGAAAAGAGTGAAAGAGATTCGTTTCAAGATGGAGGAGCTGGTGGCAGGGAAGGTCGTACAGACGGGAAAGCCGGTCATTGTTTCCGATACTTCAAAGAATGCCGCCCTTCACCGGAAAAGAGACAGAAAGCTTGGATACAAGACGCGGAACCTGGCCCTGGTACCCCTTCGAACCAGCAACCGAATCACCGGAGTCCTGTGCGCGTTGAACAAGAAGAAAGGGTCGTTCGACCAGACGGATATCGAGCTTTTGAGCACCATAGCCGGTACCGTAGCCCTGTCCGTGGAAAACGCAAGGGTGAACAGCGAACTCAAGAAGGCCTATGAAGAGGTGAGAGGTCTCAACCGGGCAAAAGATAAAGTCATTCATCACCTTTCCCACGAGTTGAAGACCCCGGTTTCAATCCTTGGGGGTTCGTTGAAGATTCTTGAGCGGACATTGTCAGCCCTCCCTCAGGACACGTGGGAACAGAACATTGAAAGGATGAAGAGGAATCTGGATCGGATCATAGAAATCCAGTATGAAGTAGGTGATATCATGCGGGAGCGGCATTACCGGGCTCATGATCTGCTCAACGTCCTGTTGGAAGAATGTAA
>JAFDGR010000330.1 GCA_019309145.1 Deltaproteobacteria bacterium
CTGTCAAATATTGATAAACAAAAAGCGCACGTTCAGCACGACTCAAAAATCCCTGGCATCCCTCGACAGCACTAATCTTTTTCTCGATGAATGGTTCTCTATAGCTCGCGCTGATAAAACGTTCCAGGCCTTCCCTGGAGGTTAGGCTGACCTTGACCTCATCCCACTGGGCGGTCAGGTCTTCAATGTCCTTAAGGACATCCTTGAAAGGCATGTTTTTAAATGCCTCGAATTGCGCAGCCCATTCGATTTTCGATCTCAATGTTTCCAGATCTTCAAGGGCAGCAGGCTTTCCTGCCTTGATCTCGGCCCACAACTCTTCCTGGGAGGCCAGGGTAACGGGCATATCTCTGAATTTCCGGGGGATCAAGGGATGTTTGCTCATGGCCTGGCGAACTTCCTCCCCTATAATTTCCCCCTTACCCAGGGCAGTTATACCTTTGAGCCCGCTCCGGGCAAGTTCATCCGGGCCTTTGCGGTGCATGCCTCTGTATGCTACTAAGTGTCCTGAGAAGAGCAGGGCGAGGACCAAGATTTCAAAATGGGGCTTGAGCAGTCCATACTGGCCCTTTCGGAACGCCCAATACATTTCTTCCATGGGCACAGTTTCCCTCTCTGCAAGTTGCCTAAAAAAATACCTGGCCAATTCGTTTTGTTTGGGATTCACCTGGAGTTCGTACTGATTGCCTTTTCTTTTTACAAGGCCCATGGGTTGCAAAAGCCCATCTAAGACGTCGCGTATCCCAAACTTGGAGTGGTCATCCACCAGGAGCATTCCGCTTGAAAGAAAGTCTTTGAGCATTTCCATAAGAATCCCCGGTGACAGGGCATCCATATAGGGCTGAATGCGACTGTGTCTGGGGAAACGACGTTGTAAAAGGGGATGTACGAATTCTGCCAGGAACTTTTCCTGGCTCAGGTATCCAAAACGGGACAGGTCAACCCGGTTTTCGTCCCATAGAAGGGTCCCGTGATAGTAACGTTTTGAAAAGTATTCTATGAGTCTGCTTTTTTCTCTATCGACAAAGGCCTGAAGAAAATCAGCTCCCTGCTGCGCTTTGTCCTTTGACTGGCGGTTCATCCCCTCTCGAAGCAGTAATGCAGCCAATATCTCCTTGAGCCATTTAATTTCTCCTTCAAATGCTCCTGGTATCCAGAAAAGGAAAGTACCAGGTTGGTGTTCGCGGACTTTTGGCAGCAGATCATTCTTCACATGACCGTATTGCTCATCACGGTTATGGGTTGTCCCCACCAACAGAAAAAAATCCTCCTCACTTCTTGCCCACTGTCTGGAAAGACCTTCTAATTCGTCAATGGTTAGTTCATCTAACTGGCGGAGTAACAGGGTTCCTACTCGCTGTGTGTGCTGCCATGATAAGGTCACTCGCTGCCTGCCCGCGTCAACCCAGCCATCTAAAGGTAAATAGGGAGAATCCACTATAGCGGCGGTTTTCCAGAAGAGCCTCCGGTCCTCCGGAAAGAATTCAGATGCCATATGGCGGATCCTTCTGCGCATGATTCCGCCTATATCTGCCTTGAGGTCGATGTAATAGTGGTTATCCAATGGGTCGTCCCGGGTTTCTACGCGAACGTATGACCCCTCTTTAGCTAACCGGTCCAGGATATCATGCAGGAACTGGTAATTGATCTCGGCCTCCATTGGCGTAATCTGGAAGAGGACCATCTCTGCCATATGGCGAACTGTATATTTGTATTTCACAGGTGAGATGGCAAAAAGGATCAGGAGCTTTATGACCACAAGGGCGATGTTCCTCTGGTCCGGGTCCTGGAAGAGGTCCGGGATCTCATCCTGGCTGGTCTCAAACACCCTTTGCACATAGATCTGGGTTTCAGAACGCTCACGAATGCGATCTAAGAAATGGTCAAATAGGACCTCGGGGGTAAGGAGTTCGTGCGCAGGCTTGTCAAGCCAGGATGGGATATGCCTTTCAGGGTCTCCTTTAAGTCTGAAATGGATAAAATCCACCACGCCACGGTGCTCGGAGAAGAGTGGTTTGAGCCGGTCTAATAGAGATGATGTGGCAGGGTGTACCGGATAAAGCCGAACAAACCGCTCTCGTGTCACCGGGAAGTTCGGGAAATATGATTTAAGGTCGTCAAATACGTTGGTAATGCTGGCTTCTGCCCCTTCCTTGTGCCGGATCAACCGCTCAGAGACCAGTTCCTCAATATGGGCGCGGCCCAGGGAAAGACGGATGCGGTAACGGTCCTTGATCTTGTTGAAGGTGTCCTGATGAATCTCCCCTGTCTCTTCAATCCATTCCTGTAAAGATGCAACTATCCAGAATGGAAATGAGTTTGCTTCCTCTCCAAGGTATTGTAAGAAACGGATGTCCTCGTTATAAGCACGCGCGTCAGTCTTTGAGCGCAAAAACTCGGAGAGTTCATCTATTAACAGGACCATGCCGGAGAATCCCTCTTCCTCTAATAATACCTTGAGCTTTGAAAAGGTCTCGTGCCGGGTCTCCGTATCCCCAAATCTGCCTGCCACTTCATCACCAAGCCCGTCCAAGATGCTGCGCAGGACGATATCTTCTAAGAATTCAGAGCCACGGTGCTGAACTAAGGAAATTTCCACAACCATGAAGTGAAGTTTATTAAGCTCCTGCTCAAAATCGCTCAGGGAAGGGGCCTGCGAAAGGACTGTATCCCAGGACCGGGGATACTTAATAAGGAGGCTGAGCATGCTCAGAAAATGGGACTTTCCTGATCCAAAATGGCCTTTTAGAAATACGCCCCGGCCTTCATGTGCGGTGAGGCTGGTAAGAACCGCCTGCAGGTTGCTCTGCACCTCGGACGTGAGCACAAAGGTCTCGACAATCATCCGGCGGAGATTATCATCCTTTACGTCTTCCAATTGGATGACGGTCCT
>JAFDGR010000080.1 GCA_019309145.1 Deltaproteobacteria bacterium
AAGTGAATTTAATTACGCCGATAGCGATGGAGAAGGAGTTACGTTTTGCGATTCGAGAAGGGGGCAGGACGGTCGGTGCCGGCGTGATCAGCGAGATTATCGAGTAAGAGGAGATAAGTCTGTTATGAGGGATATCGTAACCCTGGCTTGTGAAGCATGTAAGAACAGGAACTACACCACGACAAAAAATAAGCGCAAGACGCCGGATAAGCTGGTGTTCAAGAAATATTGCCCTACGTGCAGGACCCATACTTTGCATAAGGAGACCAAATAGGAAGATTTGGTGCCTTTTCCCTGAACGCTCCTTGCGGAGCGGTTTCATTGTGTACTTGGTCACGCTGTCAGTACGGCGGGTGAACGTGACAGGAAACGGATGTGAGGAATGCAGGCCAGTAGCTCTAACGGCTAGAGCACCGGACTCCAAATCCGGGTGTTGGGGGTTCGAATCCCTCCTGGCCTGCCATTTTATGTGGAAAAGCGGCCACCGTTTCGCTGAAATGGAAGTGTTGCGAGGATATTACTCCGGGGTGAAATGAAGAAAAAGACGAAAAATTCCGCGAAAAGGAAAAAAGCCCGGTCTTCGGCCGGAAACACAAGAGAAAAGCAAAAGGCAGGGGCGACCATGAATCCCGCGCCAAAGAGCATTGCCAAGCCGGCAATGACCAGGAATCTCCCAAAGAAGGTTTCAGAAAAGAAGGGGGAAAGCGGAGGCTCCATCGGGCAATACATTCAAAAAGCGGGGCAGTTTTTGCGTGAGTCGAAGATGGAGCTGAAAAAGGTGAAATGGCCCTCGCGAAAGGAACTGTTGGCAACAACGGCAGTCGTGATTGTTTTGGTGCTTTTTTGTGCGTTGTATCTCGGTTTGGTGGACTTCGGGTTGATTAAACTCATAAAAAATATAGTAGGATAATTAAGGTGCAAGCGTGGATTTGAAGTGGTACATTGTTCATACGTATTCTGGATTCGAGAACAAGGTAAAGAAAACACTCGAAGAGCGGATCAAGAACCTCGGGCAGGAAGAGTTTTTCGGGAAAATCCTTGTGCCTACCGAACAAGTCGTTGAACTGCGGCAGGGACAGAAGAGGACTTCTTCCAGGAAATTTTACCCGGGATATATCCTTGTCCAGATGCATTTGAATGATGATACGTGGCACACGGTACGAAATACGGCAAAAGTAACCGGTTTTGTGGGTGGAGAGGTGAAGCCCACACCCATTCCGGATGAGGAAGCCGAGCGCATCATACAGCAGATGCAGGAAGGCGTCAGTAAACCCAAGCCGAGATATCAATTTGAAGAAGGTGATGAGGTCCGGGTTGTTGATGGGCCCTTCAGTAATTTCCAGGGTATTGTTGAGGAAGTGAAACCCGACAAAGAAAAGCTGCGGGTGCTCATTACGATATTTGGAAGGGCCACGCCGGTGGAACTGGAATTTATCCAGGTAAACAAGATTTAGCGTAACTACTCAGGTTGATGGTTCCGGGTCACAGTTCACGGTTAACACCTTGCGCTGTTCCATTTTCCAACCTTGAACCGTGAACCTGGAACCCTACACTATATTTATACAGACGAGGGCGAAGATGGCGAAGAAAGTAATTGGATCTGTGAAGCTACAGGTAAAGGGTGGGCAGGCAAACCCTTCTCCTCCTATTGGGCCGGCGCTGGGCCAGCATGGAGTGAATATTGCTGAATTCTGCAAGGCATTTAATGCCAGGACACAGGATCAGCAAGGAACGATTATCCCCGTTGTCATTACCATTTATGCTGACAGGTCTTTTTCGTTTATCACGAAGACACCTCCTGCTTCGGTCCTGTTAAAACAGGCGGCAAAGGTTGCAAAGGGTTCGAGCGAACCGAACCGGGAAAAGGTGGGATCGGTGAGCAGAAGTCAAATAGAGGAAATAGCGAAGATCAAGTTTGAAGATCTCAATGCCCATGATATGAAAGGCGCCATGAAAATCATAGAAGGAACGGCAAGAAGCATGGGCATAACAGTGGCAGAATAGGAAGGGCATTTGACGATGGGCAAAAAAGGCAAGAAATACAGAAATGTCGCTGAAAAAATCGACCGGCTGAAAAGATATAATTTTGAAGAAGCGGTCCAGTTGACCATTGATTCCACGTACGTCAAGTTCGATGAAACGGTGGATATGGCCGTCCGTCTTGGGGTGGACCCGCGGCACGCCGATCAGATGGTTCGGGGAACAGTGGTTTTGCCGAACGGGGTCGGTAAGGACGTTCGCGTAGCTGTCTTTGCCAAGGGTGAGAAAGAAAAAGAGGCTGTTGAGGCTGGAGCCGATATTGTGGGGTCAGACGACCTGGTGGAGAAAATTCAGAAAGGATGGCTTGAATTTGATAAGGCTATCGCTACTCCTGATATGATGGGATCTGTGGGAAAGCTGGGACGGATTCTCGGTCCCCGGGGAATGATGCCGAACGCCAAGCTTGGGACCGTAACGTTTGATATAGCCAGAGCGGTCAAGGAGATCAAGGCCGGAAAGATTGATTTCAAGGTAGAGAAGGCGGGTATTGTCCACGCGCCTGTTGGAAAGGTCTCTTTCGGGGTCGAGAAGCTTTTGCAGAATATTGCAGCTTTCATGGAAACGATCCAGAAATTGAAACCTCCTGCAAGCAAGGGGACCTATCTCAAGGGAATAGCCATTTCAAGCACCATGGGCCCGGGAATCAAAGTGGATCCGGTATACGTGAAAGATCTATTGAGCTGATATTTCCATTTTGCCTGATCAGCAGGAAGAGACTGCGGCCAGCCGTTAGGAATATACATTTGCTGACAATTTTGAGTCATCAGCCTTTCTCTATGCGCCATGAGTCTCATGACGAGCAGTCCATGCTGATGGTGAACAACGAAACGCTTCATCCATGAAATAATTAGAGGGGTAAATCTACGTCTGACATCATGTCGGGCTCGGATTTTGGTCAAAGACAGTAGGTGCCGCGTTGCCCCGGGTCATCCAGGGAAACAGGCTTAAAGATGAAATTGCCTACCGAGACTGAAGAAAACATTTTGAAATTATTCCACTTCAAGGGTTTCTTAGTCAGCGGTCAGGATTTTCCATCTCACAGTCGAGCTGTACCGCCTCTGCCTTTGACATCATGAACGTCATGTGGAGAGGAGGTGAATCTTTGAAAAAAAGCGAAAAAGAACAATTTGTGGCTGATCTGAATGAGCGGTTAAAAGAGGCCAAGGGTACCTTCTTGGTGGATTACCAGGGCCTCAATGTGGAGAACATGAATCGCTTGAGAGGTGAGCTCAGAAAGGCCGAAATCGAACTGCGGGTCGTGAAGAATCGGCTCATGAAGATTGCCAGCCGGGACACTGAGACCGAGGTGTTGGAAGAGGCAATGATCGGTCCTTCGGCGCTTGCCATCAGTTACGATGATGTGGTCGCTCCCGCGAAAACACTCGTGGAATTTGGCAAGGATTTCCAGCAACTGAAAATCAAGTGCGGACAGATTTCAGGAAAATTTATTGATGAGAACGGGATCAAGCGTCTGGCCGCCCTGCCGAGCAGGGAAGCGTTGCTGGCCCAGGTTCTGTCCGCGATGCAGGGAGTCCCGGCTGGTTTTGTGCGGGTACTGAGCGGGGCTATTTCCCAGCTCTTGAACGTCCTGCAGGCCATTGAACGACAAAAAGCAGAGCAAAATTAAACAGATAAAAGAAAACGCATGGAGGTTTAAAAAAGGATGGCTGCGAATATCAGTAAAGAAGATGTGATTGAATATATTTCCAATATGACGGTTCTGGAACTCTCGGAACTCGTGAAAGAACTTGAAGAAAAATTTGGGGTAAGCGCGGCTGCGCCGGTAGCGGTGGCAGCTGCCCCGGCTGCTCAGGCACAGGAAGAAGCGGCCGAGAAAACGGAGTTTGACGTTGTGTTGACCGGTGTCGGGGACAAGAAGATCCAGGTCATCAAGGTTGTTCGTTCCATTACGGGGCTGGGACTGAAAGAAGCGAAAGCCCTGGTGGACAGTGCACCTGGGCCGGTAAAAGAGGGTGTGCCAAAAGATGAAGCAGAGGGGATAAAGACCCAGTTGGAGGAAGCAGGCGCTACAGTAGAGATCAAATAGCGCTCACCCTCATATCATTGTTGGAAAAAATGAGGCAAGCAGCTCCACCCGGGACAATGGATATGGAGCAGTTGCCCAGGTTCTTTAAGTAGTGCCTATCCAGAAATGATATCGTGCAAAATAGCCATTTATGGATGGGCACTAAGGAACACATGAGGAGTAGTTTTATGTCAGAAATGGACGGAAGAAGCAAACGTCTCAGGAGAAGCTTCGGCAAGATCCATAAGGTCATCGGAATCCCAAACCTTATAGAGATGCAGAAACGCTCTTACGCTGATTTTTTGCAGAAGGATATCCCAGCAGAAGAGCGGCTTGATATAGGATTGCAGGGGGCTTTTCGAAGCGTTTTCCCCATTCATGATTTCAGCGACACTTCTTCGCTCGAGTTTGTCAAGTATACCTTTGATAAAGCGAAGTATGATGAAGATGATTGTATGAATAAGGGCATGACATTTGAGGCACCCCTCCGGCTGACCGTTCGCCTCGTGGTATTCGACACCGATGTTGATACCGAGGTAAAGAGTATCAGGGACATAAAGGAGCAGGAGATCTACTTTGGAACGCTCCCCATGATGACCGACCGGGGGACCTTTATTGTCAATGGGACCGAAAGGGTCGTGGTAAGTCAGTTACATCGATCACCGGGGGTCTTTTTCGACCATGATAAGGGAAGGACCCATTCCAGCGGGAAACTACTCTATTCTGCAAGGATCATTCCTCTCAGGGGTTCCTGGCTCGATTTCGAATTTGACCCCAAGGATATCCTCTACGTCCGCATCGACCGGAGAAGAAAATTTCCGGTAACGATCCTGCTGAAGGCTATCGGATATACGACACGGGAGATCCTGGGCCAGTTTTACAGCACGGAAGTCATCGGAATTGGAAAGAAGGGATGCTGGAGAGAGGCCAAGATAGAAAATCTCTACCAGAAGCGGATCACGAAGGATATCAAAGATCCCGAAACCAAAGATGTTCTCGCAAAAAAAGGTGACAAGTACACGAAACGATTGCATAAAGTGTTGAAGTCGGCAGGGGTTACCAGGATCCCGATTGATCTCGAAGACATCGAAGGCAGGGTCATCGCGGATGATCTTGTGGACCCGGATACAGGAGAAGTCCTGGTGGAAGGAAATCATGTCCTCACCGGGGAAGTGCTCGAAAAAATAAGGGAGACGAAGATTTCCGAAATAGAATGTCTTGTCCTGGATGCACCCGGGGTCAGTACCACGATCCGGGATACCATGCTTCTGGACAAGATAGACAAGCCGGATGAGGCTGTCCTGGATATCTACCGGAAGATGCGGCCGAGCAGCCCTCCAACCCAGGAAGTGGCCAATAAGTTCTTTCATAACCTCTTTTTCAATATGAATACCTATGACCTCTCAAAAGTGGGAAGACTGAAGGTAAATTATCGTCTCGGTCAGGATGTTCCCCTTGAGCAGAGGACCCTGCGGAAAGAGGATATTCTTGAAACCGTGAAGGAACTGATTCGGCTTAAGAATACGGAAGCAATGGTTGACGACATCGACAACCTGGGCAACCGCCGTGTGCGGGGGGTTGGAGAGCTTCTCGAAAACCAGTACAGAATCGGCCTGGTGAGGATGGAGCGAGCCATAAAGGAACGCATGAGCCTCCAGGAAGTTGAAACATTGATGCCGCACGACCTCATCAACTCCAAACCCGTTTCCGCGGTGGTGAAGGAGTTTTTCGGGACGAGCCAGTTGTCCCAGTTCATGGATCAGACAAATCCCCTTTCCGAAGTAACCCACAAAAGACGTTTGAGTGCCCTGGGGCCCGGGGGATTGACGAGAGAACGAGCGGGTTTTGAGGTTCGGGACGTGCACCCCACTCATTATGGCCGTATTTGTCCTATTGAGACACCGGAGGGACCCAATATCGGTCTTATCGTCTCTCTGAGTACCTATGCGAGGGTCAACGAGTTCGGTTTCATAGAAACACCGTACCGGCACGTGGAAAATGCACGGGCAACCAGGAAAATCGAATACTTGTCTGCACTTGATGAAAAAGATGATCCTATTGCCCAGGCGAACGCTCCGCTCGACGAAAAAGGGCATTTCTTGAATGAGGAAGCCGCGGTCAGGATCATGGGAGAAGCGGCGAAAATCCCGGTGCAGGAAGTGAAGTATATGGATGTGTCCCCTGACCAGTTGGTCAGCGTATCATCATCACTGATTCCGTTTCTGGAGCACGATGATGCGAACAGGGCGTTGATGGGCTCGAACATGCAGCGGCAGGCTGTCCCTCTCTTACGGGCGAAAGCTCCGCTCATCGGCACGGGGATTGAGCAGGTCGTGGCCAGGGACTCGGGTGTTTCGGTGGTTGCCCGGAGGGATGGAATCGTCGAAGATGTGGATGCTTCCCGTATCGTCATCCGTTCAACGGGTGATGAAAATGGTGATCCCGAAGTTGAGATTTATAAGCTGGTCAAATACAAGAGGTCAAACCAGAATACCTGTTACAACCAGAAGCCAATCGTAAAAATCGGGGAAAGCGTCCGCAAAGGGCAGATCATCGCCGACGGTCCTGCTACGGAGCTGGGCGAACTTGCCCTCGGACAGAATGTGATGGTGGCCTTCATGTCCTGGGGCGGGTATAACTTTGAAGATTCAATCCTTATCAGTGAACGGGTGGTGAAAGAGGATATCTATACCTCCATTCACATTGAAGAATTCGAAGTGGTGTCCAGGGACACCAAGCTCGGGAAGGAAGAAATCACCAGGGATATCCCGAATGTGGGAGAAGATGCCTTGGGAAACCTGGATGACGCCGGGATTATTAAGATCGGCGCTGAGGTGAAACCAGGGGATATCCTTGTAGGGAAGATTACCCCAAAGGGTGAGACGCAGCTGTCTCCCGAGGAGAAACTCCTGAGGGCTATTTTCGGGGATAAGGCGGGAGACGTGAAGGATACCTCTTTGCGGGTTCCTCCCGGTGTTGAAGGGATCGTCATAGACGCAAAAGTCTTCGCCAGAAAAGGGGTTGAAAAGGACTCCAGGAGTCTTGCTATTGAGACGGCGGAACTGGCCAGGCTTGAGAAGGACAAATCGGATGAAATCGAGGTGGTCGGGAGGGCCGCCAGAGAGAAACTGAAGAGGCTCCTGGTGGGGCTCAAGTTGAAGACCGAGCTACGTGATACATCAACGGGGAAATCTCTTCACCGCCCGAACCGGGCGCTCACGGACGGTATTGTGGATAAAATACCCGTAGCCGCGTGGAGTAATGCGGATTTGAAGGCTTCCATGGATGTCATTGAACAGGTGGAGGCTGTTGTGGAGAAGTATAACGACAAGGTCGAACGGATCCAGGAGCTCTTTGAAGAGAAGATCGATCGCCTGAGTCTGGGTGATGAGCTGGCTCCCGGGGTCATCAAGATGGTCAAAGTCTATGTGGCGGTCAAGCGGAAGCTGTCTGTGGGGGATAAGATGGCGGGACGCCACGGAAACAAGGGTGTCCTGTCGCGGATTTTGCCCGTTGAAGACATGCCCTATTTCGAGGACGGCACCCCGGTGGATATTGTTCTGAACCCCCTCGGCGTGCCATCGAGGATGAATGTCGGGCAGGTCCTTGAAACACACCTCGGGTGGGCGGCCAAGGAATTGGGCCGTCAAATCGGCGAAATGGTCGACAAGATCGGGGACACAAAGGCGCTCAGGAAAAAATTCAAGGAACTTCTTTCGAAGGAAGAATACGATCTCTTTGTGGAAGATGCCACCGAAGAGGGGCTTGTGGAACAGGCCGACCTCCTGCGTGATGGTATCCCCATGGCTACGCCGGTTTTTGACGGGGCCGAGGAAGAGGAAATCAAGGAATCCCTGCAGCAGGCCGGGTTACCCGTCACAGGGCAGACCACCCTCTATGACGGCCGTACCGGGGAGCCATTCGATCAACAGGTAACCGTGGGCGTCATGTATGTGATGAAACTTCACCACCTGGTTGACGATAAGTTGCACGCCCGATCCATCGGTCCTTATTCATTGGTAACGCAACAGCCGCTCGGCGGAAAAGCACAATTCGGCGGCCAGCGGTTGGGAGAGATGGAGGTCTGGGCCATGGAGGCTTACGGCGCGGCGTATGCCCTCCAGGAATTTCTCACCGTCAAATCGGATGACGTGGCAGGACGGACCCGTATGTACGAGCGGATCGTAAAAGGAAACAATATCCTGGAGGCCGGCCTGCCGGAATCTTTCAAGGTACTCATGAAAGAATTGCAGAGTCTTGGTCTTGAGATTGAACTGTTTGAAGACAGTCAGGCGTGAGTTTTATTGACAACAAACGCCGAAGAACGAACGAATAATGGATGAATCGAACATAAAGGAGAAAGGCATTGGAAGAATTATATAATTTCTTTACCAAGCCGAAGGACCCGTCGAGCTTTAACGCGGTCAGGATATCCCTGGCTTCACCGGAAAAGATCAGGGAATGGTCGTACGGGGAAGTCAAAAAACCTGAAACCATCAATTACAGGACGTTCAAGCCGGAAAGAGACGGTCTTTTCTGTTCCAAGATTTTCGGGCCGATCAAGGATTATGAATGCAACTGCGGTAAATATAAACGAATGAAACACCGTGGAATTGTTTGTGAAAAGTGCGGTGTGGAAGTCATTCAATCAAAAGTCCGCCGTGAACGGATGGGCCATATTGAACTGGCAACGCCGGTTGCGCATATCTGGTTCTTGAAGTGCCTTCCTTCCAAGGTAGGGAATCTCCTGGACCTGACCTTGAAAGATCTGGAACGAGTCCTTTATTTTGAGAATTATATTGTTATGGATCCCAAGGACACACCCCTGGTGAAGGGCAGCCTCCTTACCGATGAACAATTGTACCGGGCCAGGGAAGAGTATGGAGACCGTTTTGAAGCGGGAATCGGTGCGGAAGCAATCAAGCGCATGCTTGGTGAACTGGATCTGGAAGAATTGTCAGCCACGCTCAGGGCGGAAATGCTCAGTACCAAGTCTGAGGCAAAACGCAAGAAGCTCACGAAACGCCTCAAGGTTATTGATGCGTTCAAGGAATCCAAAAACAAGCCGGAATGGACCATCCTTGATGTTATTCCCGTGCTTCCTCCTGAACTGAGGCCGCTTGTCCCCCTTGACGGCGGACGTTTCGCTACCTCCGACCTGAATGACCTTTATCGCAGGGTGATCAATCGCAACAACAGGCTCAAGCGGCTCTTAGAACTGAACGCTCCTGATATCATCGTGCGCAATGAGAAGAGGATGCTGCAGGAGGCCGTTGATGTCCTGTTCGACAACGGCAGACGGGGTAAAGTGGTGACCGGGGCGAACAAACGGCCGTTCAAGTCCCTGAGTGATATGTTGAAGGGAAAGCAGGGACGGTTTCGCCAGAACCTTCTGGGGAAACGGGTGGATTATTCCGGCCGTTCGGTCATTGTGGTGGGTCCTGATCTTCGACTGCACCAGTGCGGCCTTCCCAAGAAGATGGCCCTGGAGCTGTTTAAACCGTTTGTTTATAACAAGCTGGACGAGAAGGGCCTGGTTACCACTATCAAAAGCGCGAAAAAAATGGTGGAACGGGAGACGGCTGAGGTTTGGGACGCCCTTGACGAAGTGGTCAAGGAATACTGCATCCTCTTGAACAGAGCACCGACGCTGCATCGGCTGGGCATCCAGGCATTTGAGCCCATCCTTATTGAGGGGAAAGCCATCCAGCTGCACCCGTTGGTTTGTACAGCATTTAACGCCGACTTTGACGGTGACCAAATGGCGGTACACGTGCCGCTCTCCATTGAAGCACAGATTGAGGCGAGGGTCTTGATGATGTCAACCAACAATATCCTCTCGCCGGCACACGGAGATCCGATCATTGTGCCCAGCCAGGATATTGTTCTCGGTATTTACTATATGACACGGGAAAGGCCCTTTTCAAAGGGCGAGGGAAGGCTTTTTTCCGGTATTGACGAGGTGAGAATCGCCTATGAGGCAGGTGAACTGGCCCTCCATGCGGCCATTAAGGTCAGGATAGACGGAGTGATCACGGACACGACCACGGGGAGAGTGCTCCTCTACGAGGCATTGCCCAAGACTGTTCCTTTCGCGTTGATCAACAAGGTCATGAACAAGAAGGAGCTGAGAGGCCTCATCAATGAATCATATCGTCATGCCGGAATTAAGTCGACGGTGATTCTGGCTGACCGTCTCAAGGATGTCGGGTATAAATATGCCACCATTTCCGGTATCTCTATTTCCATGAAAGACATGGTCATCCCTTCCAAGAAGCAGGATATCCTCGCACGGGCTGAAAAGGAAGTGAAGAAGATTGATGACCAGTATAAGAGCGGTCTCATTACGGATGGAGAAAAATATAACAAGGTTGTGGACATCTGGGCCCAGTCGACTGAAGACGTGGCCAGCGAAATGATGAAGGAAATGGCTGTTGAAGAGGTCGAGGGGTCAGGAAAGAAGAAAAAAAAGGTTCCCAGTTTCAATCCCATCTACATGATGTCGGATTCGGGCTCCAGGGGGAGCAAGGACCAGATGAGACAGCTGGCGGGCATGCGGGGATTGATGGCCAAGCCGTCAGGGGAGATTATCGAGACCCCGATCACCTCCAATTTCAGGGAGGGGTTGACGGTTCTCCAGTATTTTATTTCTACCCACGGTGCCAGAAAGGGATTGGCGGATACGGCACTCAAGACCGCAAATTCGGGATATCTCACCCGGAGGCTGGTTGATGTTTCGCAGGATGCCATCATTACCGAAGAAGATTGCGGTACGATCGACGGCATCTGGGTGGATGCCCTGACTGAGGGAGGAGAGATCATCCAGCACGTCGGAGAAAGGATCCTGGGGCGTGTTGCATTGCAGGATGTGTATGATCCCATTACCGGCGAGCTGCTGGTGAAGGCAAATGAAGAGATTGACGAAGCAAAGGTTGAAAAGATTGAACAAGCAGGGCTGGAACGGGTCAAGATTCGATCTGTTCTCACCTGTGAATCCAGGCACGGCGTCTGTAAGAAGTGCTATGGTCGTGACCTGGCCCACGGACATGAAGTCAATATCGGTGAGGCCATAGGGATCATTGCCGCACAATCCATTGGGGAGCCGGGAACGCAGCTTACCATGAGGACCTTCCATATCGGTGGAACCGCCAGCAAGCGGGTGGAACAGACCACCATTCAAGCGAGGAATGACGGGAAGATCAAGTTTGTGAACCTCAAGACCGTAGAGAATGCAGAGGGCTTCCATATTGCCATGAACCGCAATGGCGAGATCGCGGTGTTAGGCAAGGGAGGCCGTGAGATTGAGCGCTATCCCATCATCTACGGTGCAACCCTCAAGGTAACGGATGGAAAGAAAATTAAAAGAGAAGAGGTCCTCGCCGAATGGGATCCTTTTACCATCCCAATCCTGACGGAGGTTGCCGGCGTCGTGAAGTTCGGCGACATTGTTGAAGAACGGACAATGCAGGAAAAGAGAGATAAGGTTACGGGGAAAATAAGCAGGGTTATCGTGGAATCCCGTGATGCTGACATTCGTCCCCGGATTTCCATAAAGGATGAGAAGGGGAAGACCTCTTCCATTCCGGGAAGCAGCCGCGCGAAAGCGCGATACCACCTTCCGGTGGGGGCGATCATTATGGTGAACGAGGGAGAGGAAGTGGGTCCAGGGACCATCCTGGCGAAAATTCCTCGGGAAACCACCAAGACCAAGGATATCACCGGAGGTCTTCCCCGCGTTGCAGAGCTGTTTGAAGTGAGGAAACCGAAGGAGACCGCGATTATCAGCGAAATAGACGGTGTTGTCTCTTTCGGGAAATATACAAAGGGCAAAAGGAAGATGACCATCACCCCTGATGTGGGTGAACCGGTGGATTATTACATCAGTAAAGGCAAGCATGTCAGTGTGCTTGAAGGAGATTACGTGCGCGCCGGTGAACCGCTCATGGATGGATCAGTGAACCCCCATGATATCCTGCGGATCAGGGGGCTGAAAGAGCTTGCGAGATACCTGGTAGACGAGGTGCAGGAAGTATACCGGCTTCAGGGCGTCAGGATTAACGATAAACATATCGAGGTTATCGTGCGCCAGATGTTGCAGCAGGTACGGGTTACCGGGGTTGGTGATTCTCCTTTCCTGCTGGGGGAACATGTGGAAAAATGGCGTTTTGAAGAAGAAAACCAGCGGCTCGCGGCACAGGGAGGAAAACCCGCAACGGCGGAGCCGTTATTGCTGGGGATTACCAAGGCATCGCTGAGCACGGACAGCTTTATCTCTGCGGCTTCATTTCAGGAGACGACCAAAGTGCTTTCGGACGCCAGTGTGGCGGGCAAGATAGACTATCTCCGCGGGCTGAAAGAAAATGTCATCATGGGCCGTCTGGTACCGGCCGGGACGGGGGTCAAGGAATACAGGGACCAGGCCGTTGGAGTGGCGGAATAAATGGAGCCAAAAATCAGGACTCAGGATACGAAAGGAGTTCCTGTTTTTTTCAGTGGAAGTGGAATATTGCTTGACAAAAGGACAAAAGAGAAATAAAAAAAAGAATTTTTGCGTTTCCGGGATTTTTCTCCAACGAGGCTGAAAAAATCCGGGTTTCAGAAGCAACAGATGAGGAGAAAAATGCATGCCGACCATTAATCAGCTCGTGAGGAAAGGTCGCTTAAAAGCAAAGAAAAAAGTGAAGACTCCCGCACTGCAGGGGGCACCGCAAAAAAGGGGTGTGTGTGTCAGGGTATATACGTCTACCCCGAAAAAACCGAATTCAGCATTGCGGAAAGTGGCAAGGGTTCGGTTGACCAATGGAATTGAAGTAACCTCCTATATTCCGGGTATGGGTCATAACCTCCAGGAACACTCCGTCGTGCTTATCCGGGGGGGCCGAGTAAAAGATCTTCCCGGGGTAAGGTATCATATTATCAGGGGGACCATGGACACTACAGGAGTGGAAGACCGGAGACGGGGACGTTCCAAGTATGGCGCGAAGCGCCCGAAGAGTCTGTAAGAAGACCATGATGGAGAAAAAGTGTTCATTTAGTCGTTTGGAGAATCTCAATGCCTAGGAAAAGAGTCGTCGCGAGACGCGACATGATGCCTGATCCGAAATACAACAGCCTTCTCGTGGCAAAGTTCGTCAATAATCTCATGAAAAAAGGCAAGAAGAGCCTTGCTGAATCTATTCTCTACGGGGCATTTGATATCATTGAGGAACGAGCCAAGGAAGAACCCTTGTCTGTTTTTAAGAAAGCGGTGGAGAATGTGAAGCCACGGGTTGAAGTGAAGTCGAGACGCGTCGGCGGTTCCACGTACCAGGTGCCGACGGAAGTGCGGCCGTCCCGAAGCCAGGCCCTCAGTTTTCGATGGATCATTTCTTTTGCAAAGGCGAGAAGCGAAAAGACCATGGCAGCGAAGCTTGCCGGTGAACTTCTGGACGCTGCCAACAAGAGGGGCTCTGCCATTAAAAAGAGAGAAGATACCCATAGGATGGCCGAAGCGAATAAGGCCTTCGCCCATTATCGCTGGTAGACTGCCGGGGGAGAAAGAATAAGGACCAAGAAGAGAAGCAAGGAGGGAGGCTGAACTGCAAGCCGCCAAGGAGGTTAGAGATGTCGAAGAAGAAATTTGAGAGGACGAAGCCGCATGTAAACGTGGGGACGATTGGGCATATAGACCATGGGAAGACGACGTTAACGGCGGCGATCACGAAGCATTTACAGAAGAAGGGGATGGCGGATTATGTGCCGTTTGACGAGATAGACAAGGCGCCTGAAGAGAAGGCGAGAGGGATCACGATTGCGACGGCGCATGTGGAATATGAGACGGATCACCGGCATTATGCGCACGTGGACTGTCCTGGTCATGCTGACTACATCAAGAACATGATCACGGGTGCTGCGCAGATGGACGGAGCGATTCTGGTGGTTGGTGCGGATGATGGTCCGATGCCGCAGACGCGGGAGCACATTCTGCTGGCTCGTCAGGTTGGGGTACCGAGCATTGTGGTGTTTTTGAACAAGTGTGACATGGTGGATGATGAAGAGCTGATAGAGTTGGTGGAGCTGGAGCTTCGGGAGTTATTGACGAAGTATGAATTTCCGGGTGATGATATTCCGATCATCCGGGGGAGTGCATTGAAGGCATTGGAGAGTGATGATACGGATTCTGAAGAAGTGAAGCCGATCTTTGAGCTGATGGACGCGTTGGACTCGTACATAGCGGAGCCGGTGCGGGACACGGAGAAGCCGTTTTTGATGCCGATAGAGGATGTATTCAGCATATCGGGACGAGGGACGGTGGTGACGGGCCGTGTGGAACGAGGAGTGATCAAGGTAGGCGAGGAAGTAGAGATAGTCGGGATCAAGGAGACGATGAAGACGGTGTGCACGGGAGTGGAGATGTTCCGGAAGATTCTGGACCAGGGGCAGGCCGGGGACAATATTGGAGTGCTTTTGCGAGGGACGAAGCGGGACGAGGTACAGCGTGGGCAGGTGGTTGCGAAGCCGGGGTCGATCACGCCGCACACGAAGTTCAAGGCGGAGGCGTACATATTGACGAAAGAGGAAGGCGGGAGGCACACGCCGTTTTTCAACGGGTACCGGCCGCAGTTTTATTTTCGAACGACGGACGTGACGGGAGTGGTGACATTGCCGGAGGGAGTTGAGATGGTGATGCCGGGGGACAATGTAGCGATGGAAGTGAATTTAATTACGCCGATAGCGATGGAGAAGGAGTTACGTTTTGCGATTCGAGAAGGGGGCAGGACGGTCGGTGCCGGCGTGATCAGCGAGATTATCGAGTAAGAGGAGA
>JAFDGR010000331.1 GCA_019309145.1 Deltaproteobacteria bacterium
AAAAGCCCGTGGTCCTTTGGAAGGTAGGACTGACTCCCGAAGGAGGCAAAGCCGCGGCGTCTCACACGGGGGCCTTGTCAGGCTCCCGCGAGATATGGAACGGTGTGATTCAACAGGCAGGTGCGATCCCGGTAAAAGGTTTTGATGTCCTGCTGGATACCCTGATGGGATTTTGTTTGTTGCCGCCTGAGTTAGGAGACCGGGTGGCTGTTCTCTCGGGTCCCGGCGGGTTGGCGGTTGCCGCTGCAGAGGCCTGCGGAGACGCCGGGCTGAAATTAGCGGAAATATCTCCGAAAACTCTCTCCACTTTGGCTGAATTTATTCCTCCAACAGGGACGAGTCTTCGGAACCCCATAGATGTAGGGCTCACGGCCTCCTTGGACATCCAGATTTACATCCGTGCGGCAAAGGCCCTGGCAGCAGACCCGGGAGTTGATGCCATCCTGGTGGTAGGGCGGGGAATGACCCCGGATTCTCATAGGCTGTACACGGAAGGGATGATCCAGGCGCAAAAACAGTCCGGCAAACCTTTCAGCGTTGTGAATATTCCAGGATTTGACGTGAATTTCGCCAAGGATCTGTACCAGGCCGGCATCCCGTTTTTCGAAACCGTGGAGAGGGCCGTGACGATCTACGCCCAGGTTCGGCGATACCAGATCTGGCGAAGCCGGATAGCCGAGACAAATCTTTCTGCATAGGGAAAGGTTCTAACCCGGAGGGGACGGGTATTCAGGCCAGAATATCGAGAAGGGAGCCAAGCATCTCATCCGAAACCCTGACCATGGTCAGGTTCGCTTCATAGCCCCGCTGGATCAGCATGGTCTGTGGTATCTCTTCCCCCAGATCCACGTTGGACATCTCTTTGGCAACGTATTCATCGTCACTCATGTCCTGGATGATGGGACCCGGGGTGTCGACCCGATCGATTTGAACTTCCACGCTGCCACCCGGCCCTTCCTGCAACAGGGCCCTGCTTTTCTTGAACCCTTCTGTTTCCCAATTGGCGATATTGTTGGCCGAAACAGCCAGCTTTGTGGCATGAGCCCTGAGCGATGAGAGAGTGCTATTCACTGAAAAGATCATCGGGAAATGTTCCTTTGTGCAAGGGATACCCTACCCGGTACAGTACCCTTTTCAATAGAACTCATATCGGCATATTGATCTGAAAACTGAAACAAGTATGAAAAATTTGAGGTGATGAGCCATCTGATGAGGATTCCAGAAAGGTATTGTCCGGGATAGATGAGTATTACTGATAACGTTTGTAAACATCGCACCCGGGCTTGAATCCCAGATCACACGCCTTTTTGGCGTTTTTCAGAGCCATCGGCAGGTTCCCCTTTTTGTCATAGGCCAGAGCACGCTCATAAAAGGCCCAGCCGTCCTTTGCGTTGGAATCGATGTAGCGGTCCAGCGCATGAATGGCCTCCTCATACCTGCCCGTCTGGTAGTATGCCCATCCCAGGGATCGATGCGCCTTTGTATATGATGGATTCAGCCGCAGCACATGACGCATGTCTTCGATGGTTTTTTGATACTCCCTTCGCAGACCCAACAGTTGGCCACGCCAGTAATAGGCCTCATACCTCCCGGAATCGACCCGGATTGCCCGGTTGTATTCCTTGAGCGCGGCGTCGTATTTTTTGCCCCTGAAATATCGATGTCCCTGGGACAGGTGCCTTTGATACCCAAATTCTTTTGGCTCCTTTTTGAGGCGGGATTTCCTGGGAGGCCAGCCACGCTTTCCTTCAAAAAAATCTGTGAAACGTGAAATCGAGCGCAATGGCCGGGAAATGAAATCCTTGTCAATATTCCTGATGCCCAGAAACGAGACGATAACCAGGGCCACGATCGCGGCAAGGAGAACCGCAAGGGCGACATAATCTCTCCTGCCCTGCTCCGCCCCAGGTTCCGGGCTCTTGGGATGGTCGCCCGACACTGGGGCGTCGGCATGAACCGGCCCTCCGGCATCTTCCGTGTGGCTGGATTTTTCCAGCAGAGGGGGTTCAGGGGGCTCTGGATCATGCTGTTCCCGAGATTCACTCTCGTGGAAGGCAAACGTAGAGCCCTTTTCTTCACGGTTTTGGTTCTGAGAAGGATCCCTCTGAATGGGGAAGACATTTCCGCAGACTTTGCAGCGTGCCTTCTTCACCGGGCCTGACAATTGTTCATCAGGAACCCGGTACACCTTCCCGCAGGCCGGACAGACGATTTCCATGTGAAACGCCCTCCCGTTTTTCATGCACAATCATTCTAATCCTTTGCGCCCGAAGGGTCAAGGTCCCGCCTCTCCAAGCTGATCGATGCATGTGTTCATTCCAAGGCAAATACGGGCTCTGCTTTCCCGTTCGTCATGCGGGATGGAATTTAAAATATTTTCCCTGGATTCAACAGTCCTTTGGGATCGATCAAGTCCTTGATCTGCCGCATGAGCTGGTAGCTCTTGCCGTGTTCCAGCTCCATGAATTTCCTCTTCCCGATGCCGACGCCATGCTCACCGGTACAGGTTCCCCCCAGTTCAACCGCCCGCGTGACGATTCTTTCATTGATGTGCTCGAGTATTGACCACTCTTTTTCGTTGTCCGGCGTGCCTACCATCACCACGTGAAGATTTCCGTCACCTGCATGTCCGAACACATAGCCGACAGCACTTTGCTCTTCCAGGAGTGCCTGGGAAAAAACGATCATCTCCGGGTATCGGGATATAGGAACGGCCGCATCAACGATGAGGGTTTCCTTGCCGGGATGGGCGTGGTGAATGGTTTCCCAGGCCTCGTGACGGGCCCTCCACAGGTTCTGGCGCTCACTTTCTTAAACACCGGATGCAAAACCGGTGGCACCGCAATCTTCGCACAGTTCCCGGGCAATGGTTGCTGTCTCCCTCAATG
>JAFDGR010000332.1 GCA_019309145.1 Deltaproteobacteria bacterium
GGATAGTGTAATCCTCTTCGGGAACTTCCCCCTCAACGCCCCCCAGGATCAGTTTTTTGTGTTCAAAAAACACCACCGGGTCATCACTTCGTATGGCCGATTTAAGCAGGCCTTTAGCGTCATATGGCGTGGAAGGCTCCACCAGGGTGAGCCCGGGGGCCTGAATAAGCTGTGATTCGAGACATTGAGAATGACCGTAAGCCATACGAAACCCACCACCAACAGCGGTTCGAATGGTAACGGGAACGCTGTACTGATTTCCGGTAATGTAGCGCCATTGGCCAAGATGATTGCAGATCTGATCCATGGCCAACATCTCAAAATCACAGAACATCAATTCCAAAACAGGTCGGTGGCCATTCATGGCAGCCCCCATAGCCACTCCAGTAATTGCATTTTCAGCGATGGGAGTGTTTAGGACTCTTTCTTCTCCAAATTCCTTTACAAGTCCGGCGGTCTGTCCAAAAGCACCGATCCGAACGTCTTCTCCAAGCACGAAAACACTCGCATCACGACGCATTTCCTCGGCTATGGCCTCGTTGATCGCTTGAAGGAAACTGATTTTCTTGGCCATTATATCACCCCCTTTTCAGCATATACATCCTCAAATAAATCATCCTCCGTCGGATCAGGCCCTGAAAAGGCCTCTTCCACAGCGCTATCCACCTCGAGGTCTACCGCTGCTCGCAGCTCTTTATCTTTTTCCTCTGTAAGCGCACCCCGATCCAGGAGTTTCTCTTGACAGAGATCAATGGGGTCCCTCTTGCCCCATTCTTCCAGATCTTCAGGGTTGACGTAACCACCTGGATCTCCAGAAAAATGCAGGGCCATACGGAAAGTCTTAAACTCCAGAAGATACGGGCCCTTGCCGCTGCGAGCATGCTCTACGGCCTTCTCTGTTGCCTCATACGTGGTTTCAATATCCTGACCGTCAACGATGTCGTATGGTATCCCGTAACCTGCGGCTCTCGGGGCCACATCTTCGGTAGGATAGTGATCGCTCATGTACGACATTTCGCAAAACTGGTTCGTACACACGGCGAATACTACGGGCAGAGTCCACAGGGCGGCCATACACATAGACGGATGGGCGTCAGCCTGATTGCAGGTCCCTTCACCGACAAAATATAGAGTGACTTGGCCGGTGTTATTCATTTTGGAACTGAGTGCGGTCCCAACTGCATATGAAAAATCAGATCCTAAACTTGATACCAGGCCGGGGATATTCACCTTTCGGTCACAAAGGTGCAAGGTTCCCTTTCCCTTACAAACGCCTGTCCTTTTTCCCAGGTACTCAAGCCATATGTCCCTGGCGCTCATTCCCTTTCCAATATATTCGCCTACTCCCCTATGAGTCCCGAAGAGAATATCTTTCTGTCTCAACGGCCCTGTCACCCCAACAGCCACTGCTTCCTGTCCGGTACCGAAATGAGACATTAATTGAATCCTTCCTTCCTGCAGGAGACTCCCATGTTTTGTCTCCATGGCACGAACCAAAAGCATCTTGCGATACAGACCCAAGAGATTTTCATTTTCGAGAGACATAATCATACCTCCTTCCCCGTTAGCATTCCTACACCGTGATCTCGACTGATTCAAAGAGCACTCCACCACCACCACGACCCGACTCCATTGGCTGGAAAGGTCCTAATCAGAACGTGCGGAAATAATAATCAATCGCCTCGTTCAGATTTCTGACTACAACCCCCACCTGGGCTGATGCAGACAGGACCATCTGCTTCTTCTTTTTACCCATGATTTCCCTCCTGTTTCTAAAAGAATTTTTCTGATTTTAGGTTGTAAGATTGTCTGTGGGAAGTCAATGACGGGAATCAGTCATTTTTTGATATTTTTTGGTTCTTCCGGTTAACCCCGCGATGTTGAAAAAACTTTTCAGGGTCAGAGGAACTTTTCACTGGGACATCATCGAGAAAGAAACTGTTGATGAGGTTATTTTCAGAACATCGAAGCCTAGAAACCGATTGATGCTTGAGTTGATGGCACGTGGCGGAATGAGGATCGGTGAGGTGCTGAAGCTTACTCCCTCAGATATCAATGACCGGAGACTGACCCTCAGAGAGCCCAAGAGCGGGAGGGAACAGGAATTCATCTTCATCCCTCAGAGGCTTGCGGACAGGCTCAAGGACTATATCAGGGACAAAGGCATTCAACCCCAGCACCGCATTTTCCCGATACGTTATGAGGCTGCAAGGGAAATGGTGGCCAAAGCGGGTAGGGTGGTGGCATTCATCTGAGACCCCATGACCTGAGGCGTCATGCAGCGACCTATGCTAATCGTTCCGGCGTTCCTATCGAGATCATCTCGAAAATCATATTACGCCATTCGAATTTATCGACCACAGAAAGATATTTGGGTAAGATCAGTGATGTAGAGGCCATGAAATGGATCGATAATCTGTATGCCTAAATGAAAAGAATCAGGGTGAAGCGAATGGTGTTTTCACCCTGATTAACCCTGAGATATCCATTCAGCACCTCAGGATATCATTGATCCGGAAAACCGGTGATATGTCTGTAATATGGCAGCCTTTTTTCATTAAATTTCAAATGCTTTCTCTAAAGGGTCTTTCCCCACCTGACTATGAATATCCGCGCAACAATCTGGATCTTCTGAAGGAAAAGAGAAAAGAAGTGAAAGTTGAAACGGGGTGGGATGGAATCCATAAGAACGATTGAAAATCAAGGAGAAGGGCAACATGGAAGGAAACAGCTTTGTCCATAGCACACTGGAAGACGGTGAAGACCTTTACCTGACAGACCAGTGGAAACGAAAATACCATTTCAAAATGGCATCATTTCCTGTCCCGACGGGCATGGTTTTCGAGGCGATCGAAGTAAGGACAGATAACGCTCCCGGGTA
>JAFDGR010000081.1 GCA_019309145.1 Deltaproteobacteria bacterium
CCGGGCCGTTTGTCATGATCAGCTTTGCAGAATCCTTTATGAGCCTCACCGGACCTTTTTGGTGGTGCCATTTGGGGTCGAAAATCCCCGGTTCCCTGGCGGTTTTCACCAGATGGACCCCTTTCTGATCCAATCGTACAGTCGCCTTCTGATGATCTCTGTCTTCCTCAAGTGTCAGGGCGACAATGCCTCCGTTCGGTGCATAGACGTCGGCATTCGCCAGTTCAGGCACTATGTTTGTATCAGGCATATCTGGGTGGCCCAGGAAGATTCGCACCTCCCTGCTTGAGGCACCGATGGAATCCGCATCCATCTCCACCCAGAACAAATGGGCGCCGGCGGGCATGACTCCGAAAAGTAATATGGCCGCAGCCATTACCGGAATAATCACTTTCAGTTTCCTTTTCATTCTCTTTTCCTCCCGTATTCTATTCGGCCGCGATCCTGCGCTGGGCCGTCTTTTTTTGCTTCCACCTGAAATCCACATTCTCTCCCACATACACCAGGTGCTCCATAGGCAACCGGTCCTCCCCTATCTTTTCCAGGATGTTTTGAAGGGTCCCTTCTATGACGCGTTCCTTTTCCTTATAACCGGCGTGACAGACCACGGCTATGGGCGTTTGAGGCCCATAACTCGTGGAAAGCTTCTTTACAAGATCCTCGAATTCAAGCCCCATTGTGAAAATGACCATGGTAACGTTCTGACGCGCCAATTTATCTATGGTGTCCTTTCTCCCGGGCCAGTCATTGGCTGTCAGGATAGTTGTCTTCACAGTGTCGCTCCAGGTAACATCCCTTTTCAAGGCCGCATTGGCGGCATTGAAACAGCTCAGACCTGGAACGACAACAGGATCGGCGTCTTCAAACTCCTCCAGACACCAGCCCCAGGGGCCGTAAATGAGGGGATCGCCGCTATCCAAAATCGCCACGCACTTCCCCGCTGACAATGCCTTTCGTATCTTGGAGATCACCAGGCTACGGGCCTTTTGGCTTTTGATGAATCGATCGAGGTCCTTGCCGTGGAAATCCGCCGCTTCTTTCCCGTATCCGTGCCATATCCAGACGCCCAGCTCCGGCCCCTCCACGACCTTGCCCTTCAGAAGGCCGGAAAATTCCTCCCCCAGGTGTTTGTGACAGATGATCAGATCGGCTTCCTTCACCACCTTTACAGCCCTCAGAGTGGCCAGGTCCGGATCACCGGGTCCCATGCCCACCAGATAGAGGGATCCGGTCGTTCTGTCTTGAAGAGGGGTTTCAGCCAGGGCATGGTTGAAAAGGAGCACAAGGAGAACCAGCAATAAACAACCAAGCCGGTGTCTCTTAAAAACGCCTTCCGTTTTTTTCATCATAATCGCCTCCATGTTGTTTCATGAAATCGTCCTTCATCAAGCCTCAAATCTCAAAATTCAAAGCGTAGATAGCCCCTGACCACAAGGCCGGGAACGATCGTATCGTAGTTGGTGGATATGCCGGTTACATATTTGTTATTAAAAAGGTTCTCTACCTCCAGTTTGGCCGTCAGGAACTCGAATATCTTTCTCCACAAACACAAATCCACTGTTGCATGGCCATCTATTACGTCTACATTGTCATTCGTTTCATACATCTTTG
This sequence comes from Deltaproteobacteria bacterium, assembly GCA_019309145.1. Lineage (GTDB taxonomy): Bacteria > Desulfobacterota > DSM-4660 > Desulfatiglandales > Desulfatiglandaceae > B46-G9. The sequence goes on from JAFDGR010000081.1 coordinate 1,612, forward strand.
AGACATAGTGAAATAACACATTGAAATTGACAATATCCGGATTAGTATACGTAACACCGGCCGACACCTTATGATGGGGTGTTTGGGGCAGATCATTGCCTTCCACTTCAGGATCTGACGCATTTTCCCTGATCTCGGATCGATTGTAGGTGTAGTTGAGAAAGACATCCCACTGCGAATTGATCCACCATCCCAGTTCCATCTCAACGCCATGGATCCTCACCTTACTGATATTCTGCCGCCTCCATATGAAGGCTGACGGGTATTCGTAACCGATAAAGTCCTTGGCATGTGACTGATAAAGGGTGAGCCTGCTCCTAATATCGTCCAAAAAGGCGTGTTCAACACTTAAATCATAGGAAAGGATCGTCTCGGGCTCTAATTCAGGGTTTGCCTTAATCAGATAGGGTCCCCTCAAGAGCGAGCTGTAGAGTTGATAAAGACTGGGGGCATTAAAACCCATTCCGATCGTCCCTTTCAGGCTGGTGGCGTCGGTGATGTGATAGGTGGCGCCGAATTTTGGGGTAAATTCGCCCCAGGTCTTCTCGGGATAGACATTGGAATAGGGGTTCTTGGGCGAGGGATTCGTATCCCAGCCTCTTCCGTCATAGGCCTTGATCCAATCGTATCGACCCCCGAAGTCCAGTATGAGTCTGCCTTGGGCAAGTCTCATATGGTCCCCGAAGAAGGCCGACAAGGCCGTTTGCTTACCCTTGGTGCCACTGTCCCTTACCACGGTGTAGTATGTGTCTTGTTTGTCGAGCTTGTTTTGCTTAAAGTCCACACCCAAGATCAGGTCATTCCAGCCCGCAAGCTTGATGGTGGACTGCAAACTGCCCCCCATTGCGGTCATGGGGATCTTTTCATACATATTGAGATAATCATAGTTGGGCGCCTTGTCATAGTTCCATTCCCATTTATCGTGGTTCAGAAATAACTTGGCCTTCCAGTTGACCTTCCCGCCTTTATGGCTGAAGTCGGCCCAGTAACGGTTGTTATAAGCATAACCGTAGAAATACTCCCTTCCATACCCCAGCTTCTTGTCCAGCCCGCTGTAGCCGAGGGTGGCATTTGTGTCTTCACTGAAATCATATATGGCCTTGGCGTAAATAGAGCCCACCCTGCGATACTGGTCGATATCATAGGACGCGGCCGGTTTTTTCAGGACATAGCCGTCGGAGTTTTCATACAGACCGTTCAAGTAAACGCCCAGGTTCCCTACGCGCTGTTCATGGGTTATCTCTGCTGAATAGGTTCCGGCACTGCCGTAGGATCCCTCCACAGATGTTTTTCGCTTCTTTCCCGGCTTCTTGGTAATGAGATTGATAACGCCGCCCATCGCGTTTGTACCATACTGGGCCGATGACGATCCGCGCACGATCTCGACCCTCTCTATGGCCTCCTTTGGGATCTGACTCCACTCCACCCACCCGTTGTTTGCGTTGTTCTGGGGGATGCCGTCCACCAGGATAAGCGTTCTGTCTCCGTATCCTCCCGTGCCCCTGACGTTGACGTTGTTGAAAAAGGCCTCTGCCACATAGGGCTCTCCCACGTCGATTCCAGCCGACATCCTCAGCAGGTCATAGATGGTCTGAAAGGGAGATGCCTCTATCTCCTCCTGATTGATGATCGTCACGCTTGCCGGCACATCCGCAACCTCCTGCTCGGTCCTGGTTGCGGTTACGCTCACATCTTCCAATACAATGTGACTTTTCGAGTCTGTTGTTTCTTCCTGTGCCGGGGCCGCACGGGGACAAAAAACAATACCCGTGAAGCTGAGGGCGACAGCAAGCAACTTAAGACCAAATGACTTTCGAATCTGATAAAAAAAGGAGTATCCGCATTTGAAGTCTAATGCCATTTTATTCATACCTCCATCGGTTTTGAGATATCTTTTTCAAGGGGATTTTTTCCCATCCGGCGCCAGGGCAAAAATTTTGTTCAACATCCCCTCCTTTATCTCCGCATCCCTGGGGAATTTGTGTCCCCAACCCAATTCAATTGTTACCGGTTTCCCAACGTCCCAGTGGCGGCCATCCACATTGAACCACAGGGAGTGGGCCCCCGCCAGTGTGCTGGAGCAAAGAAACAAGGCCATCAGGCCGATCTGAAACGCTTTTCTCATTTTCATTGTCCTCCTCTATTTTTTTAAATAAACGCTTAAAGAAGCACCTTGTTTATTCTGTTTTCCCTAATTCCTTTTGAGCCCGTTTCATGGCCGCATCGTAAGGTTTGCCTTCAAGAAAGCGGCCCACAAGCAAAAGCCCCATGAATTTTTCCTTGTCTTTTGAAAGCTTCTCCTGCATATCCGCCACGGTTCCGCGAAGGATCCGCTCCTTTTCCGGATAACCTGCCCAGAAAACCACGGCGCAGGGCATATCCGGTGGAAGGCCGGCATTGAGTCCCTTGAACAGCTCTTCTGATTTCCACAAAGCCATATAGAAAATCATGGTCGAAGGGTACTTGCCCAGATCCTTGAGGATTCCCCGTTCTTTACCTCCCCATCGCATCAGTGAGAAGGGGGAGGTCTGGATGACAAAATGGCTGTCATGGGCGGGGATGGTGCTTTTTTTGAGCGCCGCCATTGCCGCGGCGGCGCACCCCATGCCCGGAATAAAGACCACGTCTTGGGCATCGAACTGCTCCGCATACCAGTGACTGGGGCCATACAGGCAGGGATTGCCGTAGTCCATAAGCCCCACATCCTTTCCCTGAGCAAGAAGGTCCTTGATTTTTTCCACCCGCTCATCTCGGATCTTGAATCGCGCCTTCTTAAATGCCGTCAGTTCCGCTTCATCCAGTTTCCACATGCTTTTTCCCTTGTAGTCCCAGATGTCTGTCCAGGGGTCAAACAGGACGGGTTTTTGGTCCACATATTCGGCAAAAAGATTGACATGTTTTTGAGGGGCCACAATCACGTCCATGCGCTTGAGGGTGTCAAGGGCCTGAAGGGTGGCCGTGCGGGGACCGGCTGGTCCTGTGCCGATCACATACAGATGGCCCCGTCCCCCCCAGGCCGCGGCCCGGGATGGTGAAAACCATCCGGCCGCTGCCACGATCAGGCATACCAGCACAGAACACGCTTTGAATTGCCAATAGTTACGATTTGTCATTGTGTTACCTCGTTGTCCCGCGCGCTTCTCAGAAGCGGGCTCTCAGGAGAAATCCCCAGACATACTTAGGCATCTTGTAGCCGGCCTGTTCCTCGTAGTTGGCGCCCGTGAAGTTGTTGCAATAGGTCTCTGCCATCCAGTTGAGACCCAATAACTTGAATTTCTGCTGGAAGCCGATATCAAAGGTGATGTAGGAATCCAGGTCTTCGGTGCTCGGCTGTTGTGTCTTCCGCTCATCCACGAATATGGAACTCAACTGGACCAGCCCGCCTCGCCAGACCTGGTAGTTGCCTAAGAACTTGACCTTGTTCTGGGGCAGAAGCGCTGGGAGGTAGTATGTCCAGTTCTGCTCGAACCCGGTGTCGTCCGCGCTGTAGTTCTGGTAGTTATAGGAAAGGGTCCCCTGGAATTGGCCCAGCCGAATGCTCGCCTCGATTTCACCGCCCCAGAGACTGAAGTGGGGAATGTTGTAAAGGCAGTCGCTTCCAAACCCGGTTCCCGGAGAGGTAATGCCATTGTCGTTAATGAAGTCCTGAACGTCATAGTAGTATATGGCCGCTCTCAGATTGATGGGGTCCATGTCCTGAATTGCGCCTAACTCATATTCCCAGGCCGATTCCGGCTTCAGGGAAGGGTTGTCCTTGGACGCGCACCGCGCCCACCAGTAGTAGTCTCACGGACACGGCAGTCGATAGGACCGGCTCACCGCCGCATAAACGGCGGTTTCATCGGTGGCCTGGAAATCGGCTCTCAGACTGGGATAGAAGCCATCATCGGTCTCTTTCTTGCCGGCTACGGGCCATCCCTTGCCGAACTGGGCATAGTAGGTGTCCATATCCACGTGGTAATAACGCACACCCGGCGTGATGCGCCACCGGTCCCCGATGGTGATGACGTCCTGAATGTAGGCGGAATTGACCCGATAAATATCCGGGTTTTGACTCGGCTGGCCCAGAACCTGGTATTCGTAGCCCACGGTCACCCTGTTGAAACCGAAGAGGTCGATATCGCGGTACTCGGCGATGATGCCCTCGGTTCGGTCGTCTGTGAACTGGTCTGACTGGAAAGCGCCCATCTTGTTGTAGAGGCTGGTCCAGCGTCTCCCGCTGGTCTGATATCCGTGGATATTGACGGTTCCCGGGCCCACGGGCATATGGAAGATGGCGTCAAGGTAGGTGGTATGTTTTTTCCAGTGGGGATCGTTTTCCGCATACTGGGGCCAGTTCAGGTGTCTGAGTTGGTCGGCGTCGGCATAGAAGTTGGGAGAACCAGGGTCATAATCGGTTCTGGAGGGATCGTTCACCACCGGAAAGCCGTAGTCCACATCAGCATATTTGACGCCCAGTTCCAGGACCGCGTCCATGGGCATGAAAAAACTCAAGTGGCCGTTAAGGGTGGTGGTGTCCTGGTAGTTGTTCCTCAGAAATCCCTTGGTTGAACCATTGTTTACGGAAAAATCATAGCCCACCACCTCAAAGGCCCCGCCGTCGATGGAGAGGGATTGGGTGCTGGTGGTAAAGGCGCCCACGCCCGCTTTGGCGCGTACATTGGGTGTGGGATCATCGGTTTTTTTGCCCTTTTTGGTGATGATGTTGATCACGCCGCCGATGGCAAAGGGGTGAAGCACCGAATGCCCGCCCCGGATGATTTCGATTTTTTCAATATCGTCCAGGTTCAGGGTGGACCAGTCCACGATATAGCGGCCATAATGACCGGTGTGGTTGATTCTTCTGCCGTCGATTTCAATGACAAGGCGGCCCTCGTTCATTCCCCGGATAGACACTTCGTCCCCCGGGCTGGCCATTATGGGGTTGATGCGCATGACGTCGATGCCGCCCATTGTCTTCAAGACATCCGTCAGGGTTCGCACATCCCCCGGTTTGACGAACTCATCCATTCGAATGATGGTTTTATCCGGCGTGATTTCAACGCCCGGCTGGGCCGCCATCACCGTGATGTCATCCAGTTGAACGGCCTCTCTGGCGTCTTCCGTTTTTTTCCCCTGTTCCACTGCCTCTTTGGTGTCTGCCTTTTTTTCTTCCTGTTGCACTGCCTCTTTGTTCTCTTTCATTTTTTCTTCCGCATGGCCGGGCAAGACGAGCAGACCCTGTATGAGAACCAGCATGGCCCACAGACCCAGGGCCTTAAGGGGTCTGTTACCCCATCTCGTGTACTTTTTCATTATTTTCCCCTTTCATATTTGTTGGTTGTCCGTGGGCAGATCTGATCTGTCCCGATAGTCCCCGGAATAGGTCAAATGGAATTTGACGGGAAAAATACGCTATGGTAGAATCATACTGAAGCGTCTCTCAATCCGAGGGGCCTCTACCGGGAAGGCAGCCGGTAATCCTTGGCGGGAACTGGGCTGCCTTCCCATCCTTATTTTGTTAAAAAGTTTCTGGCTATTATTTTACTTTGTTCGATCACCACCTTTCATGTAGTGCATAAAAAAAGGCCACAGAGACACCACCGGACTTCGATCCGGTATCGCCTTCGTGGCCTGTTTTCTTGAATCGATACTTATGTAAATCTTGAAATTCTAAACATACTGCGCAACTTCGTTTTACGCCTTACTGATTCAGGCGTATATCAATCCCTGGTTTTCATGTCAAGAAAAATAGGCATTGTCCGGCAATTCTGATTTTGCAAAGGCTTCAGGGTTCAGTTGTGTGAGCAGCCCTCCTTTTCCTGCCCTTTCCGTCAAAAAAGAAAAAACCCAAAATTCCGGCTCCGATCGTGCCTGCACCGTACAAAAAGACCATTGGATTGCCCTTGATGCAAAACAGAATAATCCAGAGGTTAAACAGGATAAATAAGATGGGGGTTACCGGATACCCGAAGGTCTTATAGGGGCTTTTTAAATGAAGCCCTTTTGACCGCAGCACCATCATACCGATGACCGTAAGAGTGGCGAATAGAGAAAGGGTAAACCCGATGTACAAAAGGAGTTTGTCAAAAGATGAGGTGATCACCATGAGAATGGCGATTGCCGCCTGCAAAATAATTGAATAGGCCGGCACCCCATGTTTTTTCGTGACTCTCCCGAGGCGCTCAAAAAACAGATCATCTCTTGCCATGGCATAATAGACCCTCGGCCCGGCCATGATCATGGCGCTTATGACAGAGAGGATACAAAACGTGATGGCCGCGGAAAAGATCCTTTCTACCCCCTCCCCGAAAAGGGCAAAGGCCGACGTTGCCCCGATCTCTATGACCCCGCTCATTTCTGAAACCGGTAGGGCATAGATGAAGACGATGTTTAACAGCAGATATAGCACCATAACAAAAAAGGTGCCCCAAAAAAGCGAGAGAGGGATGTTCTTTCCCGGGTTCTTGATTTCAGCCCCTAAGTAAGCTGCCGCGTTCCATCCGCTGTAGGCAAACGAGATAAAGATGAGCGAGGTGGCAAACCCGCCTGAGAAAACAGATCCAAAACCTCTCTCCGGACAAAAATGATCCATTGAGCCATTGCCGAAGCCTAAGCCGGCGACAATAAAGACAAGGATCACGGCGATCTTGAATCCTGTGAGCAGATTCTGGACACGGCTGCCAAGATAAAGGCTGTAACAGTGGATCAGAGAAAAGATGGCGATCATTCCTGCGGCAAGCAGGGTCGGCGGTGAAATGCGGAAATATCCGGTTTCAATGAACGGGGCAAGGGGCGTCCGGGTCAGGCCGTCTGGAAATACTCGGAAGAAATATGAGGCAAAGGCGATGGAGGCTGCTGCAATGGGTGCTGAAAACCCCACGATCAGGGAGATCCAGCCGGAAAGAAACCCGGTTAACCTGCCAAAACTCTCCCGCACAAAGACATATTCTCCCCCTGCCCGGGGAAACATGGCGCCTAATTCGCCATAGCAGAGTGCACCTGAAAGGGCGATGATTCCGCCGAGGAACCAGCAGAGAAGCATGGCATTGGGATTGCCAAGGGCCTCTATGATAAAGCCGGAGGTCGCAAATATCCCGGTTCCTATCATGTTGGCGATGACTAGGATCGTCGCAGAGCCCGCACCGAGTTCCCTTTTCAACCCGGCACGAATTTGGCCTTTTGCTTCCATATTATCTATGCCTCCGGCAATATGTCCCGCCAGTCGGGGACGTGGCCTTTGATTTTCCGTTCAGGGCCACAACAATCGGATATCCCTGCACTTCGCCCAGAATCACCTGAACCCCATAGACCTGGTAGATCGCTTCCGCGGTTACCGCTTCCCTGCCGCCCTGGGTGTGGACCCTGCCGTCCTTCAGCATCAGGAAAAGGTCGGCATATCGAAATGCCAGATTGATATCGTGCAGACACATGACAGCAGACAGCCCCCGGCCCTTGACAGCAGCGCGGACAAGGCCCATGACCTCCAACTGGTTCTTGAGGTCCAGATTGCTGGTCGGCTCATCCAGGAGCAGAATATCCGGCTCCTGGGCCAGGGCTCTGGCTAAAATAACCTTCTGCATTTCACCTCCGCTGAGTGTGCTCACCGGACGCATGGCAATGGCCTCCAAGTCCATCTGTTTGAGCGTCGTTTCAACGATTTGCAGATCTCTTTCTTCCGCCTTCCATTTCATGTAGGGCTTTCTCCCCAAGAGAACCGCATCAAAAACCGCCAATTCCTCCTCGCCGTATCTCTGAGGCACATACCCCATGTGCCTGGCAATTTCCTCCCCTTTCATGAGAAGGACATCTTCACTGTGAAGGCGGATAGATCCCTTCCTGACTCGGAGTATCCTGTTGATGCATTTTAGAAACGTCGATTTCCCTGCGCCGTTCACACCCAGAACAGCCAGGATCTGACCCCGGTCCAGCTCAAGATGGATGTCTTCGAGGACAGGATGACTATCGTAGCTGAACTGGACACCGGCAATGGAAAGCATCATTTCCCATACCCCCTTATGAGAAGATAGAGGAAGAGAGGCGCGCCCATGAAAGAGGTGAGAACACCTACGGGCAGGGTCCCCGAACCTACCATGGTCCGGCCGACCGTGTCTGCCAGGAGAAGGAGAAGCGCCCCCACGATGCAGGCATAGGGAATCAGAAGGCGATGATCCGCCCCCACCATGCGCCTGGCAATATGAGGGGCCAGCAGGCCGAGAAAGGCAATGACCCCGTGAAAGGCCGTCACCAGGGCCGCGACCAGGGCGGCCATGAACATACCCCGGAATCGGATCCTCTCCACCTCCACCCCGATACCCCTGGCCACCTCTTCCCCTGAGGAGAGAGCATTCAGGTTCCATCGATTAAACAGAAAATAGAGGGTGACGAGAGCCGAGGCCGCGGTCATCAAGGCAATCTCCTGCCAGCTCGAGCGGGAAACATCGCCAAAGGTCCAGAAGACAATGGTGGCAATCTCCACCTCTGTGGCAAAGTACTGGATCAGAATGGTCCCTGAAACGAAAAGAGATGAAAGCGCCACCCCTGCTAAAATTATAGAACCCGGGGAGAGTCTTTTTAGTTTGGAGAGGGCCAGGATAACCATGGTGGCCGTCATGGCGCCTAAGAATGCAAAGAAGGTGACGGAGAAAAGATTTTCAAAAAAAACCAGGGCCGAGGCCGTGGTTCTCGGGACACCGGCCTGGGTTGTGCCCGCGCCCATGGCGACGATGGCAAGGGACGCGCCAAACGCGGCCCCATGGCTGATACCCAGGGTAAATGGAGAGCCCAGGGGATTTCTGAGCAGGCACTGGATCGCGACGCCTGAAATGGCCAGCCCCCAGCCGGCCACAATTGATGCCGCGACTCTGGGCATTCGGATGTTCCAGATAACAATGTTTGCCGGGCCCTCCTCCTGACCGAGCAACGCCCTGATGACTTCTAACGGGGAAAGATCATAGGTCCCGGCGGCAATGGCATAAACGGAGAGGACCCCAAGGAGAGCGAGAAGGACAAAAAAGAAGAGTATCTTCTGTCGAAACACCCCCTTGTAGGAGGCCACCAGAGAGCTTTCAGTCGCGGCTTTTGTATGGTTTTCTGTAATCATTGTCCTGGACAATCCCTGATTGGAAGTTATTACCTAAAATCTCAGGGTTACGCCTGCGCGGATCTCGATCCCAGGGCCTTCGTAATCGGAAGCGTACATGATCTTTTTGTTGAAGAGGTTCAGAATATCCACGTACGCTTCACAGTATCTGGTGAAGTCCCGCATGAATTTCAGATCAAAAACCACATAGTCTTCCAGTTCTCCTTCAGGTGTATTTTCTGTATCACCGTATCGCTTTCCGACGTATCGCACTGCCATTTCAGCCCGAAAGATGTCGGGGTGATAAAAAGACACACCCAGATTGGCCTTGTTTCGGGGAGAGTCTTCGAGGTATTTACCCTCCAACTGTGGCTGCTCGCTGAATTTGTCGATCTTGGATACATTGAAAGTATAGTTGCCAAAAAACGTAAACATGTCATTGATCTCCCAATCGGCCTCCACCTCAACCCCGTATATATTTACCTTTCCTACATTTTTCCGCTGGTACAGGTCTCGGCCGGTGCCAGGATCAATCCCCACCTTGATGGGGTAAAAAAAGTCGTCGCCCTGGGTAAAGTAGCCGGAGAGGCCACAGGAGAGGGTTTGGGTAAACCGATGATTCAAGCCCGCCTCGTATGAGATCAGTTTTTCCGGTCCCAGATCGGGGTTTGCTGCGTAAATCTTTCCCCGGAATATGCCGGTCCGGTACAGGTCGTCCAGGATCGGCGCCCGGAAGGCGGTCCCGATGGAACCTCGAATCGACGTATCATCGGTGATTCGATAAAGGGCGCCCACCCGCGGCGTCAGGTGATCCCAGTTCTTGTCTGCGTAGTTGCGGTCCGGAAGAAAGCCGCTGGAATCCGAGAACTTGCCGTCATAACTCTTGACATGGTCATAGCGGAGGCCCGCATCCACGGTCACCCGCTCCCCGATCGCTATCTGATCATTCAGAAAAAGGGAATAGGATTGCTGTTTTCCCTCGTTGTGGACCACCGTGTCGCTCGGTTTATCCTTACGGATGATATCCTTATCATTGCCGTCTACACTTCCGAATCGGAAATCAAACCCTGCGGTGAGAAGATTCCAGGACAAAATGGGAAAGGTGGTTTGAAGGGAACCCCCTGCATCCACCCGGTCCACGTCCACTTTATACCAGGTGTATTTGCCCTTCCTCAGACTCTCGCGGTTCCAGAAATAGTCTTCTTTGTTGTAATAGGCCTTGATCACCCAGTCAGTTGATCCCATGGACCAGTCATAATCCAGGTTCAGCCCATTGCTTTTCCATTTTCGATAGACGCCATCCTCGTGACGGATTTTTTGGCCCTCTCCCCTTTTGTCATCGTAGAAGAAATAGCCGAGACTGATTTTCGAGGCGTTGGGAAACTCGTATGTGAATTTGGTCCTTAAATGGTTTTCCTCAAGATCTCTTTTGATGTCATATTCGGTGCGCTCATCTTCCGGCACCGGATCGTAACCATCGCTGGTCAAATGATCAAAGGAAATATAATAGCCGAACTTGTTTGCTTGACCGGTGAGAGTGCCCCCGGCATCCCAGGTGTTGAATGTGCCGTACATGCCCCTGGCCTTGAAACCGATTGGCCTGGTGCCCGTCTTTCTTGAAATGATATTGATCACGCCGCCCATGGCGTTTGAGCCGTAAAGCACTGACGCCGGTCCCCTGACGATCTCGATTCTCTCGATGTCCTCGGGTCGAAAGAGGTCCCAGTTGGTTGTGCCGGTATCGGCCTTATTCATGGGCATGCCATCGTAAAGGATTAGGGTCCTTCCCGGCATTTCACCCATGCCCCGCAGGACCACATTGGCGCTGTGGGATAGAAATGATGACCGGGTCACGTCCAGACCCGCATATTTCCTCAGGATATGGTCCACCCTCAAACCGCTTGACTCCTCTATCTGTTCCCTCGTGATGACGGTCACGCTGGCCGGAATATCCTCGATCGGCGTTTCATAACGGTTGGCGGTCACCACGATGTCTCCCAGATCCAGGGCGTTTTCCTTCTCTTCCGTCTTTCTCTTCTCTGTTTCCGGCCCTTGCTCTTCGGCAACGGAAATAGTGCAGGGTGTTAGCCACCCGAGAGCAAAAAACACACACAAAGCAATCTTAAAAACTCGTTTCATTCCTTTCCCCCTTTAGATAGATTTACAAAAAAAAGGCCACAAATACCCCCTGAGCCTGCCAGGAAAGGTCTTCGTGGCCTTTCGATTGAACGTGCTATCCGTTTATCGGTTTCGGTGATTAATGACCAAGCTTTTCTTAAGCTTCTTTTGATGACCAGACGCCACACGGCGAACTGGCCAATCTTCTTTGTTGCCTATCAAGACTTATCTCGTACCGCAACGCAAGAATGAGTGTACCGCTTCTGCGGCATGCACTATTCGACTTCAGAAGTACAATGAGAATCTTCTTCCGGGAAGATCATTCCTGCAACAATCCGAGTTGTCTTAAAGGATCGACACCCGGCCGTGCCCAATCCTTAGGTGAAACCCCTTGGGGGAGTTCAAAGGCCTTGATTAACTTCACGAAATCCTCAGGCGCTTCCAGGCGCTTCAAATACCAAAGGTCGGCGCATAGTTTGTCGACAACGGGGTTTCCGGTCTTCGGGCATGTTGTTTCCGGCCATTCGAATGCAAGAACCAACCCTTCCCATGTTTTTGTCGCGTTGTTTCTTCGATAAACGATGGTAGCTGCGCCTCTTGCTTCCGGAACAAGCCTTGATTTGTCTGCCTTCGTCGGATAACTTGCTGCATAGCCGCGCTTTCCCGGCGTTGCGTTTAAAAGGACCAGCATCGCATCCTCCTTGCACCAGGGTTCCACTGTGTGCACAAAGTAGCGACCACCCGGCTCCGGTTTAAAATGCCTCTTCAGGTAATTGGCCATGAGGATGCCGGAGGCAACGCCGGGGCAGAAATGATCATGGAATTCAAGTACCCGGACAGCGTAAGCAGGCGCACCCTCTGCAATGCCGTTGGCAATGCTAACGATGCGGAATTCGTTGCCTCCGAACACCTTCTTCGCGAGCTTTTCCTTGAACTCAGTGGCATGCCCGTAAAGATAATCGGCGTTGATCTTCTCCAAGGAGCGAATGTAAAACAGGTCCGACAGCGGTATGGCTGAAATATCAGTCTGCTTTTTCGTTGCGGATGGATCGACCTGCAGATAGGAGCAGAAACCGGATGCTTTGTCGTAGACGGCGAACCAGAGAGGTGTCCATGGCGCGGAATGAATTTCTACCAGGCTATGCCGGCCCCTGGTTGCTCCGGTCACACACGTCAGGCCGTCCAGGGCCCCTTGGGTGGAGGCCCCGTTCACCTCGGCATATCCGGCGTTCGTTAGAACCACCAGCTTCCCTTTTTGCGGTACCTTGCCCTTTTTGCTCATCAAGCTTAAGGATTCATCTGCCGCCCGTTTGCCCACTGTATCCCATTTCTCGTAATCGGAAGCGTGGTTTTTGCCATAACTTGCCCCCGACCCCAAGAAAAGGGCGCATGCCGTTAAAATCACCACAACGGCGCCCATTTTCGAATACCCGCTTTTCCGTTTCAGTGGTGATATCAGCGTCAATTCAAGTCTCTTTTCAAAAAAAGTGGGAACGCTTCCGCTTGAAATACGTTCGGTTATGCCAGAGAGCGATGTGCTTACTTGGTCATTCAGGCGGCACAAAGCCGGCAAATGAGAGCCAAGGCCGTCCCGCCCAAACGGACGAAACGGCCCTGATCCTCTCAGGCCCTGGAGGAGAGAGTTTAGGGCCTTGTTTGCCTACAAAAAAGAAAATGCGCCAGGATTGGGCCAGGACATTATCCGGCGTCTTGTGCTTCAAATATGATCCTGTGGTTGACCAGGTTCATCTCCTTGAGCCGGCCTTTCACGGTCTTCTGATCCCCGAAAAGTCCCACCAGTCGCCAGGCATCGTCGCCATCCGGCTCCACCATGTCTACTGATTCCATAATCAACAGCTCTTCACCCGCTTTGTCGAGATACGCACTGGATTCACACATGTTCCAACACCTCCTTTATTCGAACCACCGCCTTCTGCACCAGATGCGGCAGGGGTTCTCTGGACATACCCACGATCTCAACCCTCTCCTGGGAGAGGGGAATCAGGATCTTTCTTGCCGGG
>JAFDGR010000333.1 GCA_019309145.1 Deltaproteobacteria bacterium
CGACAGGGGGCTCTGTGGAAGCTTTAATTCGCACTCCATTACCGCTGCCGAGAAATGGGTAAAAAAGAAGGAAGGTGAAGGGCTGCACTGTTCCCTGTCTTTGGTGGGAAAAAAAGGCAAGGATTACTTTACCAGGCGTGGATATGACGTCCACCAGTCCCATACGCATATCTATGGGAAAATCGATATCGCCTTTATCAACCAAATGACCCGGGAATTTACTGACCGTTTCCTCTCCGACGAGATTGATGAACTCTATATGCAGTACAGCAGGTTTGTGAGCATGGCCAAACAGGAGCCCACCCTGGTGAAACTGCTCCCCATTGAGCCCCCGGCGGAGCAGGAGGCGAAGGAAGGGGCGGGTGCCGCGGAATATCTCTATGAACCGAGCGCGGAGGGGTTGCTCATTGAATTGCTTCCCAAACACATCAGCGTACAGATATACAACGCGTTTTTACAGAATGAGACCAGTGAACATGCCGCCCGGATGGCTGCCATGGACAACGCATCAAAGAATTGTAATGAACTGGTAGAGAGCCTGACCCTGGTGTATAACAAGGCCCGTCAGGCGGCCATCACAGCCGAGTTGATGGATATCGTGGGCGGTGCTGAGGCTTTGAAAAAGGCATAATGGTTTTTCTATCATGAAGGAGGTCTGGATATAATTATGAACGAGGGCAAAGTTATTCAGGTAATAGGTCCGGTCGTGGACGTGGAATTTGCGGACGGGGAGCTGCCGGAAATTTTAACCGCGCTGCTTATCACGAATCCGACGATCGATGACACCGAGGACAACCTTGTTATCGAGGTGGCACAGCATCTGGGTGATAATGTAGTGCGCTGCATCGCCATGGATGTAACGGACGGTCTGGTCAGGGGAATGCCGGCCAAGAATACCGGGAAACCGATCCAGATGCCGGTGGGAGCGGCAGGTCTCGGACGGGTCCTGAACGTGGTTGGAAAGCCCGTGGACGGACTGGGCCCGGTGAACGCGGACAAATTCTACCCGATTCATCGACACGCGCCTGCCTTTGCGGATCAGGATACGTCCGTGAAAGTCCTTGAGACAGGGGTGAAAGTGATCGATTTGCTGGTTCCTTTTCCCCGGGGCGGAAAAATGGGGATGTTTGGTGGCGCCGGCGTGGGAAAAACCGTGGTCATGATGGAGATGATCCATAATATCGCCATGCAGCATGGTGGAATCAGCGTTTTTGCGGGTGTGGGTGAACGGACCCGTGAAGGGAATGACCTGTACCTCGAGATGAAGGAATCCGGTGTTATCGATAAGGCCGCGTTGATTTACGGCCAGATGACGGAACCTCCCGGTGCCCGTGCCCGCGTGGCCCTTTCCGCGCTCACCGCTGCGGAATACTACCGGGATGAAGAGGGCCAGGACGTACTCCTTTTTATCGATAACATCTTCCGGTTTACCCAGGCCGGTTCCGAGGTCTCGGCCCTGCTGGGTCGCATTCCATCGGCCGTGGGGTATCAGCCGACCCTGGGGACGGACCTCGGGGAACTCCAGGAAAGAATTACCTCCACCAACAAGGGCTCCATTACTTCGGTCCAGTGCGTCTACGTGCCTGCGGACGACCTGACAGACCCTGCGCCTGCAACCACCTTTGCGCACCTGGATGGAACCGTGGTCCTTTCCCGGCCCATCGCGGAGTTGGGGATTTATCCTGCTGTTGACCCGCTGGATTCCACCTCAAGAATCCTTGACCCCAACTACCTCGGGGAAGATCACTATGCTGTGGCACGGCAGGTCCAGCAGATTCTCCAGAAATACAAGGATCTCCAGGACATTATCGCCATCCTCGGGATTGATGAGCTCTCCGATGAGGACAAGATAATCGTGGCCAGGGCCCGAAGGATACAACGTTTTCTCTCTCAACCGTTCCATGTGGCTGAGACCTTTACGGGTACCCCTGGAAAATACGTGTCAGTGGAAGACACGGTACGGGGATTCAAAGAGATTATCGAGGGCAAACACGACGACCTGCCTGAGGCGGCTTTCTATATGGTAGGGGCTGTTGAAGAGGCCCGGGAAAAAGCGGAAAGAATGGCATCTGCCGGTTCGTAAGGAGAGGTGACGAGTTCATGGGAACATTATACTTGGAGATAGTTACCCCTGAAAAGGTTGTGGTAAGCCAGGAGGTGAATAGCGTTGTCGCACCGGGGTCCCTGGGCGAGTTCGGTGTGCTCGAAGGACATGTTCCTTTTCTGACCGGTATTGAGCCGGGAGCGCTTCGCTATACCACGGGGACAACAACTGAGTACCTGTCAGTGACGAACGGCTTTGCCGAGGTTTCGGAAAATAAGGTCTCTATCCTGGTGGATGCCGCTGAAAAGGCAGGAGAGATTGACCTGGAGCGTGCACGGAAAGCCATGGAGAGGGCCAGGGAGCGCCTTGCGAAGGATCGGGCGAAAGCCACGGACATTGATTTTTCAAGGGCGGAGTTGGCCCTCAAACGGGCGATAGCCCGAATCAGGGTTGTAGAAAAAAGGAATTAACTTATTAAATTGCCATATATTTTCTGAAAAAGGCAAGCCGAAGGGCTTGCCTTTTTTGTTGACGTCTCTCTCCTTTGAAGCTAGTATACTTAATAATTGTATCCAGCAACAACGGAAATGGAGTGCGGGAGTGATTGGAACATGAGTACCGAAATAGACCAATTTGATATCCTGGAGCAGAAGATTGATGCGCTCGTTGAAGTTATCACCGCCTTAAAAAAAGAGAAAGAGGCCCTTGTGGAGAAGACGCAGATTCAGGAAGAAAAACTGACTGATCTCGGAGCACAGGTGGAAGAACTCAAGAGCGGGAGGGATAAGGCCAAGCAGCGGATCATTGCCCTCCTGGAAAAACTGGAACAGATT
>JAFDGR010000334.1 GCA_019309145.1 Deltaproteobacteria bacterium
CGTATGAGGTGATGTACGGGACCACAATATCGCTATGGAGCGGTGTGGCCAGGCCGGTAAAGCCGGTTCTTCCCAGTTCCTCGGTCAGGATGACGGAGTAGAGGAAGTCCGCTCACACGCCGCCGTATTCCTCGGGCACGTCCGTGCACAGGAAGCCCTGGTCACCCATTTTTTTCCATACGCTCCTGGGAACGATGCCAGCCTCTTCCCACTCCTCGATATGGGGGGTGACCTCCTTTTCAAAGAATCTCCTGACAGCATCCCTGAAGATGTTGTGTTCCTCGGCATACTTGATCACATCCATTTTTTTTCTCCTTCCCTCCTCACCATCTGTTTCCCTTTTTCACTGCTGAACACGCTAAATATATGCAGACAACTTCTTTCGCGATGGAGGGGTCCGAAGCTTTTATCCCTGACCGTCAGGGAAAAAGTTTCGGGCACCTCCTCAGTATTTTCAAGGTCGAATCTCGACGGACGGGATAGGTGTTTCCCTCAATATCGAAGAAGATGAGCCGATTGGCTTTATTCCACACCTGTTCATCCATGAAACAGTAAAAGGACATGAACCGCCCGGGCTCGATCCTCTGTTCCCCGTTCGGCATCAAGGTGTCAAAGCGCTTCACCCCATCGTCCCCTTCAAGATCAAAATAGCTTGGTACTATTACCGGCCGGTCGCCGTTGTTTTTCACCTGAATCTCGAGATTCTGGTCCCAGGCCCGGAGGCTGCAGCAGGTCTTAAAGGCGAGCACGTCCTCTGCGGACGAGTTCATGATGGGTCTTATTTCAAGCACCTGCTGTCCCCGTATTTTTTACAAAAGAGATCCTGAGAGGCAGGGAACCGGCATATTCCCTCTGCTACGTTCGCTTCGCCGTCCATGGCTCCGCTCACTGCGGATGTCGGCCCTTCCACTGTCCTGTTCCAGGGCCGACATGACGCCGCTCCGGGAACATCCCGTTCCCCTGCCTCCCGGGGAAGGCCAATCAGTGATTTCATCTGGCATCTAATCTCCATATTTTCCTATAATGGCGATACTGCACACGTTCATGAACGGGACCCCCCCAAGATTGTGCGTAAGGCCGTACCGGGGATTGGCGATTTGCCGCTCCCCGGCCCGACCATGTAACTGGAGGTACATCTCGTAGAGCATGCGCAGCCCGGAGGCCCCGATGGGATGGCCGAAACACTTGAGTCCGCCGTCAACCTGGCAGGGAACCCCCCCGCCGTCACGATCATAGAATCCGTCCATGACATCTTTTACCGCCTGTCCCCGCCCAGAGATATGGAGGTCCTCGTAGGTCACCAGTTCGGTGATGGAAAAGCAGTCATGGACCTCCATCATGCTTATCTCCTCCCGCGGATTCTTTATGCCTGCTTCTTCATAGGCCCTGGTGCTGCACCGGTCGGTGGATATGAAGTGATCCCCGTCCCAGTTGTTATACCCCATTTCCTCGCCGTTGCTCAGGGCGATCTGCAATGCCTTTACCGTAATAAAATCCTTTTTGCCCAGGGCCTTTGCCTTTTCAACGGTGGTGACGATGGCGCAGGCCGAACCGTCACTGACACCGCAGCAATCAAACAAACCGAGGGGATGGGCTATGATAGGCGCTCCCATGACCTGCTCTTCGGTTACTTTCTTTCGCAGGTGGGCCTTGGGGTTGAGCACCCCGTTGGCGTGACTTTTCACGGATACGTGGGCAATGGCCCTTTTCAGGACCTCGTCCGGGATATGGTATTTCGCGGCATAGGCTGTGGCCAGTTGCGCGAATGCACCGGGAGCGGTCACGTTGGGCCACCATAACCATGCCAGGGATCCCCAGCCCGAACCGGGATTCGGGAGTCCCCCATACCCGGTATCCTTGAGCTTTTCCACGCCGAGTGCCAGTGCCACGTCGTAGGCGCCGGAGGCGACCGCGTAGACGGCCCCGCGGAATGCCTCCGTACCGCTCGCACAGAAGTTTTCGGTCCTGGTAACCGGGATAAAAGGCAATCGTAACGTGGTTGAAAGGGGCAGTGCGCTCTTTCCAACGTTGACTTCTTCTATGCAGGTGCCGAGCCATGCCGCCTGGATGTCATTCCTCTCGATCCCCGCGTCCTCCATGCACTCGGTGAAGGCCTCCACCATGAGCTCCTCGGCCCCCATGTCCCACCGTTCACCAAAACGGGTACAGCCCATGCCGATGATCGCCACCTTGTCTCTGATTCCTGTCGCCATAGTCATTCCTCCTTAAAACTTGAACAACTTTTCAATGAGCTGGGATTTCATGAGGTCTCCTTCGACCCTGAGTTTCCCGGATGTAAAGGCCGTCATGGCATTCAGTTCACCTTTGATCAATTTCACAAAGTCAACATCAGCCATTTTTATGGTACTCGTGGGACTCTCATGGCTCCCCTCGCTCACTTCACAGATGCCGTCATGTATGGTCGCGTACCATGAGCCGCCGTCGGAACCTGAGATATCAAACTGGAAAACCACGTCCACCCCTGCCGCTTTGTCCGCCTGGAATGCATCCGGGAGCCCGTCAAAGATCGCCTTGACCGTGAGTTGGCTCGGTGCGGCTCCTCCGTCAGATTTTTCTTTCTTGGGGTTGAACGCGTCAAGCATGGGGCCGAAAGCGGCCGTGGCATTGGGGAACTCTTCCGCGTTTTCCATGGCGTTGATGGTATCCCAGTTTTTGTGGATATCGTCCAGATCCGGGACCGTTGCCCCGTCCCCTACCACCGCGCCCGGTCCGGTCATGATGGCTGCCCGGTTGAAATAGCCCATGCCCGCGTTGAGGATAATGCCGGTTTCATCACACTGTTCGGAAGAGAGATAGAGCACGAGGGGGGCCACGAATTCGGGTTTGAGTTTTTGAAGGAGATCAGGCGGAAGGATATCCTCGGTCAGCCTCGTGGCCGCCACAGGGGCCACGGTGTTTACCTTGATATTGTGCTTTTCCCCCTCCAGTTTCAGGGTGTTCATGAACCCAATGAGCCCCATCTTGGCGGCCGAGTAATTGGTCTGCCCGAAGTTTCCGTAAAGGCCTGCCGCTGAGGTGGTGAATATGATACGCCCGTAACGGTTTTCCCGCATCTTGATAAAGGCGGGCCGGGTCACGTTGTAGGCCCCTTTGAGATGGACGTCCATGACCGCGTCCCAGTTTGCGGGTTCCATCTTTGGAAGGGTCTTGTCCCGGAGGATCCCGGCGTTGTTGATCACGATATCCAGCTTGCCGAAGGCCTTGATGGCGGTATC
>JAFDGR010000335.1 GCA_019309145.1 Deltaproteobacteria bacterium
CTTCCGTGTACCGTTTCCCTTTCATGATCAGATCCTCCTGTTGGGTCACTATTCTACATCACTACCCATGGATCCTCACACTCCGGATGGTACTATTTTCGGGGGGCAGGTCAATTGAGGCGCCTGTCGGCCCCTAGGGTAAATGGGTAAAAGGGGAAGCGGTTAAAAGTGAATACAAAAGTCATTTCTGCACTCTTTCCTCTGTCCTCTCTGTGTCCTCGGTGTTCTCTGCGGCAGAAATAAATCTGTGGCTGTGATCCTTATCTGTGTCCATCCGTGTGCATCTGTGGCTGAAAAAAATGTCTCTTGTTCTTGGTTTCTGATTCTTCCCCCGTGATCTCCGTGGTAAAAAGATATTTCCGGTCTGCAGTTTTCTGGTTTTTCTCCGTGCTCTCTGCGTCCTCTGTGGCTAATAATCTTTGGTTCTTCTTTGTATTTTTCTTTGTGGCTTTGTGTCTTGGTGGTTAGATATTCAGTTTTTCTCTTTGCGTCCTTTGCGCCCTGGGTCTGCGACCCTTTGCGGTGAAATATTGGCTTCTGGTCGTTGGTTCTCCTCTGTCTTGCTCGGTGATCTCTGTGGCGAAAATTAGTTCTTGTTTTTTATTTATGTTTCTTATCTGTCATTCCAGCCTTTTATCTGTCATTCCCGCGAAGCCTGTTCTGAGCTTGTTTTGAGCTTGTCGAAGGAGCGGGAATCCAGGAAAACCAACGCGACTTTATTGCTCGCCTGAAGGTGGCAAAGGCCACAAACTATCCGATTGTTCGGCCGTAAACGAAGGCGAAGCTGCGCTGAGGTATCTCAGGACACCCGCTCCCGTATTCTTTAAACCGTGAGGAGTATTCGAGGGAAAGAAGATGCAATCGTCAGCGGTCACATGTTCCTCTTCATCTGCGACAACCATCATTCCTTCACCCTCGAGAATATAGTACATCTGTTCCGGCTCGTGAGAATGAACACGCTGAATTCCTCCCGGCTGCATCTCTACGATAGTCGTCGTCAGTCTCTTCGATTCACACGTCTTTTCTGACACCAGCAGATATGATTCTATGTCGTCACGCTTATATCGTGGGGCGGTCGCTTTCTTTGAAATCTTCATTCTCGCCTCCCGTCTTCGCAATCAAATCGACAGCAATTTATCAGCCACAGAGAACACCGAGAACACGGAGTTTGTCATTCTGAGCAGCGCGAAGAATCTCGATTGCCTAACACCAGGGCAACCACGGATTGCACAGATTACACGGATTATAGAACCAGAAATCAAAACCTCATCCACGAAGTATAATAAACAACGCGAGACATATTACCACAGATGCACACGGATGAACACGGATTTCTCCCATCTTGTAGGTGCGGATTTCATCTGCAAGATGTCTCCGGTGATTCGCCGTTTCCCCCTTTGGAAAAGGGGGACGAAAGGGGGATTTGGCTCTTCTTTCGTGCGATTCGTAAATGTCCCCGGCGAGCCGTGCCTTCTCTGTCATTGCGAGGAGCGAAGGGTCTCGGCCTGAGCGACGCGGCAATCTTATTTTTTGGCTTTATCTGCCCGCCTGGATGAACCTTGGCGAGGCGGGTGTTAATCTGGGTAATCTGTGGATTGGGTCTTTCGTTTTTTTTTCGTGTAATTCGTGTAATTCGTGGTCCCCATTCGTGTGATTTGTAGACTGTTCCCCAAAAACAAAAAAAGCGGAAGAGGTATCCCACCACCTCTCCCGCTCTTTCTCGTTGTCTGTGTGCTTAGCCGCTGTTTTTGAGAAAATACATCCTACCTCCGGCCGCCACCTCTCTGGCCGTCTCCTCGGCCATCTCTTGGACCATCTCTTGGACCATCTCTTTGGCCATCTCTTTGGTCATCTCTCGGACCATCCCTTCGGCCATCCCTTCGGCCATCTCTTTGGCCATCTCTCCGGCCATCCCTTCGGCCATCTCTTTGGCCATCTCTCGGACCATCCCTACGGCCATCTCTCCGGTTATCCCATCGGTCGTCTCTACGGTCGTATCTTCGATGATCTCTATGCCCATAATTTCGGCCATCAGGGTATCGGGTCTGCCGATGTTTCGGCTTGTCCCAGCGCCTGTTATGTTGCCATCTCCACCAGCTATGCTGAACCCTATCATGAGGCATCCGGTCATATTTCCATTCCCGCCCTCTCCACCGACGGTTCCTATACTCATTCCTCCAATTTGCAGGTACTCTCCTCACATTGTATGGAGGATTTCTGTGGTGAACCCAACCTTCATTATAGTGCCGTGACCGATACCAGTTATTTCTCCACGGACGATACCAATAGCCCTGATAGAAATAGATATCATCAGACACGTCCGGAGCACAGTAAACATACGTTCCCGGTATCACCACCAGGTTCGGTGGTCCGCCAAATGCGATGAGCGGTGGAAGTGAAATCCCGATGCTTACATCCGTGCCGGCAAATCCCGGACTCGAAAAGCCGGCCACTGCGAAAAGCATTACCAGCAAACCCACTATCGATCTTTTCATTGTTCATCATCCTCCCGTATAGAGTATCATTAACAGCTACCGTCGGCCACTCTGGCCACCTAAACAGACTGCAAAATCCAACCTCATCGCTCCAACAACCTTATTTCATCTTACAGACAATATGTCATGCAAACCGGGCAATCGAAAGTACTTTCCTTTTACTCGCCGGCGCCGCCTTATGCGCCCTTAACCTTTTCCCCCGCGAAGCTCTGCTTCGCCTTCCCCTTTTAACCATTTCCCCCGGCGCTGTCTTATGCGCCGTTACTCTCATCCGCCGCATGAGTCGAACGCCACCAGCAAAATATTCACAGACCCGGAGCAGAGACCATTACCGCAACCACGGATTGCACAGATTACACGGATTTTC
>JAFDGR010000336.1 GCA_019309145.1 Deltaproteobacteria bacterium
CGATCAGACCGTCCAAGAGCATATCAGCTTGTGATGGTTCGTCATCGTAGGGAGTGGCGCTAAGACCTAGTCGATAGTGCGCTGAACACGAAAGAGCTATCTCCTGCCATGTTGGTGCGTTACCAAGATGATGTACTTCGTCAAAAGATAGTAGTCGTAGGTCCCGCAGAAAGGTCTGGAAGTTCTTCGTGTTCCGCCGCAGCATATTGATGGCGGTATTGATAACCATGACATTATGCTCAGTGAGGCGCTTGTTCGGCCCATGAACATGCCGAACTGAGCCAATGCCTCGTGACTGTAATCGCTTCGCCAACTGTCCCGCAGAGGCTGTGGTATCTACAACGCACAAGGATGGAGGTCCTATCAACTTCATAACGGCTGCTAGAAACTCAGACTTCCCAGCACCTGTCGCGTGCGCTGCAGTACCCCGACCCACACCAGCAAACAACTCAAGACCCCCCAACTGATAGTCTCTCAGTGTCACACCTTCAAGCATGTCAGGGTAAATGCCTGATGACAGGTCTGGGAAGACCGGCTCGCCCTCAACAGGAATACCTGCTGCCTTGATGCGGCCCACCAGACCGGTCAAGAAGGACCAATCGGGCCGCAACAAGTACACACCCTCGGGCGTCAGGAGGACGCGGCGAAGGAGCATGTACTCTTGTGTGGACGCCGAAACGACCTGTGACCATATAGGCCCATACGCGATACGCACCAGTGTTACCCCATATATCTTGATACCCGGTATGCCCGGATATGTCAAGATATATCTACTATGCACTACCAGTATATCGTCCAGCGGAAGATGAAGATGAAGTCGCTATCCTTCGTGAGCGGACCAAAGGAAACACGAGCGACGAGACCGTTCTGCGCCTGAAGACCCGCCTCCGCAATCGGGAATCCATTGGCTTCGTCCTGATCCAGCGTCACGATGAATCGCACCGAAGAGTCGTTCGGGTACTCCACAGAAGCAATAGGCTTCACGGGGGTGATCGGAGTCTTGACCACGAGGTCCTCAGGCGTGGGCGGATCATCGTTGGTCCCAAAGGTCATCTTGCTCACCTTGTAGTTGTCGGAATCGTCTCCGGCGAGCAGGTGAGCCATGATCTCCTTCGCCTTGTCAACGACAAGGTTGTCAGTGGTGATATCCTCGACAACCTCGCCGTCAGACTTGCGAACCTTCTGGATGTTCACTTCTCCCCGCGCCTTGGGGAAACGATCCTCAATCGGCGCGGCCTTCTCTGTCCCTATCATCGTTCCCTCCTTCAGTATAGTCTTCAGGGCTTCCAATCCCTGAGATCGCCAAATAGTCAGTTCATCCTCAAAGAATATACGTGTCCCGGTGTAGTCTTTCAAGGGTTGTCGAGTCCAACCGGGCCTTCGCTCCAGATGCCCAAAGACCTGAGATGAGCAGAGGGGCGTGAAGCCGACATGCTGCATTTCGTAGGGTGGGTGGAACCTTGTGAGTAGGGCACCGTGCTCACGGGCGTTTGCGAATTGCTTGTCCCCATGGCCTCCTTCGATAAGTCCAAAGTGATTGCCGACTATGGAAAACATACGCCGCTGCCAAATCATGGCACACTCACCTGTATAGTCGAAGAAATTGAAGAGCTTCTTCCCTAACTGGATGCTAGAACGACTGAGACGTTTCTTGAAGGGGTGTAGCGCCACACAAGCAACCTTCGTGGACTTAGAGAACAGCTTAAAGTCTTCTATGGCCTCCAAGATCGTATCAGCAGTAACCATGATGTCATCATCCAGCATAACCAAAAAATCATTCGGACCAAATCTCTCATCAATACAGAAATTCCGAACAATATCCTGCCGGGCACGACCAAGGCTCATCTGGGCTGAGACCATTCGGTCTTCAGACCAAGGGTACTCATCATGGAAATCAACAAACCGCACATTGAATGCGTTCGCTACTGTCTCCCCAGAAAGGGCTGCATCGTTTCCGTAGATAACGACATCCAAGACTTCCCTATGCTTATCTGTAAGGCCCAGCTTCAGCAAACACAGTTCAAGAACACTTGGCCGGTTACAGGTGAGGATGGCAAGCTGCGCTTTCATCCTACGACCTCCTCAACCTTGGCTATAAGCTTGGACATGCTGAATCTTGATAGATGAAAACAACCTCTATCTCGACAAGCTGTGGAAAAACCCATGTTTGCCTGATAGTAGCATGAACCACAGGGAGCCTTGTCCATATTCCTTTCGACCCAGTGAACATCTGAGTAATGGGCCGTCAAGGGTACCGGATCAGTAGGGCCAGTCAACAGCACTGCCGGTGTTCCAACAGACTGAGAGACATGGAGCAAAAAACTGTCAACGACCACTGCTGCCATAGCCTGCTCGCATAGAGCAAAAGCAGCATAAACAGAGCGGATGTGATTTAGCTGACTTTGCGAGGCAGTAAACCAATGGACGTTATCATGCTGAAGCATCTGACCCCATTGATGTTCAGGGTACGCGAAGACAACTACGGTCCACTTCTGAGCAAGCAGGTAGATTAAGGCGTTTGCTTGTTCATCAGGAACTGCGCGGGCTGGTTCCCTTGCTTTCAAATGAACCAGAATCCATTCATCACCATACATACCACGTATAGTGTCAGCAAAACCTCCGTTACCCGCCATCATGCGAGTCTTGTCTATCTCAGCAGGTCGGACCATGGAAGGATCAAACCCAGCTTCAGCAGCGAAAAGCTGCGCCCTAGAGAGGGTTGGACAGACACCTTTACGAGCATGCTGTATTTCATGCCGTACTGCAGGGCACCACGCATCTACTACAACATCCGCATGCGCAGCTTCTTCTACAAAGTCATTCAAGTATTCATATGAACGGTATCTCTTCACAGTA
>JAFDGR010000337.1 GCA_019309145.1 Deltaproteobacteria bacterium
TATCAGATTATAAATATGCTGAGTAGGGTCATCGATGTCTTGGACTTTTCGACCCTTAAGGTCACCGATGTCTTGAGCCTTTTGGGTCATCGATGTCCTGGACTTTATCACCTATTTCTTAAAAAGGGCTTCCAGGGCCCTTCTGGCTTCTACTTTCTTATTGATACTTCCCCTCGCGGCACCCCTGGGCACAAAATAGTCGCAGAAATTGGGCCGTTCCTTATCCACGACCCGCTCCGCAGAGACCTCCCTGCACTCGTTGTATGCGTGGGGATCGTAGAACTTGCACTGTAGACAACATTTCAGCGGTCTCCCGCAATGGGGACAGTCTTCCCCCCGGCCTATTTTCTCGCTTGTTTCGATCTCCCCTTTACAGAAAAAACAATGCATGATTCTCCTTCCTCCAATCCTGATAGATGATGACAATAAAAGAAGTATCGGTTATCATATAAATTATGGGTTCTGATGAGCGGTATTTCACCATTATTGACCACACCGCCGATCTGGGTCTCCGGATACGAGGCGAGACCCTCGAACGGCTCTTTGAAAATGCCGCCCAGGCCATGCTCAACGTCATGGTCAAGACACCGGACCTTCAGCCGACGGAAACGGTCTCTGTGGGCTTGGACGGCCGGGACCTGGAAGATCTCCTGGTCCGCTGGCTGGGAGAAGTTCTTTACTGGTTTCAAGGGGGAAAAAAGCTGATGGTTCATGCCCACGTTCTTTCACTTTCTCCTGGACACCTGGAAGCGAAGCTCGACACAATTCCCTATGACCCTGACAATCATGAGATCCTCTGTGAAATCAAAGCGGTCACCTACCACCAGATCGAGATCATTCAAAAAAATAATAAGTTATGGGAGGCAAGCGTCATCTTTGATGTCTGATCCCCCATGCAAGAGGTGCACCACATGGACATTCAACTGGAAAAGCTGGATCCCTGTCGTTGGCTCATTCCCAAAACAGGGCGTATGCGGGTCCCCGGCCTCCTCTTTTCAAACGAATACCTGCTGAAAGACATCCGGAAGGATCAAAGTCTCGTGCAGGTCTGCAACGTGGCCACCATGCCGGGCATCGTCGGCTACTCGCTGGCCATGCCTGATATGCACTGGGGATACGGATTCCCCATTGGAGGCGTTGCCGCATTCGACCTCGAAGACGGCGTCATTTCTCCGGGCGGAGTGGGGTACGATATCAACTGCGGCTGCCGTCTCATGACCACTTCACTCCTCGCGACAGACATGGCCGATCTCATGCAGACCATGGTATCTGAGCTTTTCAAAAACATCCCGACGGGCCTGGGGTCAAGGGGCCCTGTCCGTCTCTCAAAAAAGGACCAGGACAGGGTGGCCGTCGAAGGTGCGGCCTGGGCCGTCAGGAACGGGTACGGAGAACCCGAAGACCTCGATCGAACAGAAGACCGGGGGACCATGCAGGGAGCTGATCCGTCGGTCGTGAGTGAACGGGCCCGCACACGGGGAATCGACCAGTTAGGCACCCTCGGCTCAGGCAATCACTTCCTGGAAATCCAGGTCGTCGACACCATCTTCGATTCGCAAAAAGCCCGTGCTTTCGGCCTGTTTGAAGGCCAGCTCACCGTATTCATCCATTCAGGGTCCCGCGGGTACGGCCATCAGATATGTGATGACTTCCTCAAAGAAATGGGAAGCAAGATCCCGGCGGATTCCTTGCAATTGCCGGACCGTCAGCTCATCTGCGCTCCCATTTCATCCGACCTGGGGCGCCGGTACATTTCCGGCATGGCCTGCGCTGCGAACTACGCATGGGCGAACCGCCAAATACTCATGCATTGGACCAGGGAGGTTTTTCTTCGCACCCTCGGAATCGCTCCGAGAGAGCTCGGGATGCATTTACTCTATGATGTCTGCCACAACATTGCGAAGCGGGAAGAACACACGGTGAACAACAGGGCAAAAACCCTCTATGTCCACCGCAAAGGCGCCACCCGTGCTTTTCCCCCTGGGCACCCCCTCCTTCCCGATGCTTACCGTGCAACCGGCCAGCCGGTCCTCATTCCCGGCGATATGGGCACTTACTCTTATGTGCTCGCGGGAGCTGAAACAGCCATGCAACACAGCTTCGGCTCCAGTTGCCACGGTGCAGGCCGCGTCTTGAGCCGATCAAAGGCTTTAAAAATGTCAAAAGGTCGATCCATTCATCGCGAACTGGAGGACAAAGGAATTTTTGTTCAATCCCGGGGCAAAAGGACACTCAAAGAGGAAATGCCAGATGCCTACAAAGATGTATCCCAGGTGGTAGGGGTAGTCCACGAGGCCGGATTGGCAACAAAGGTCGCCCGGCTGAAACCTTTGGGCGTTATTAAGGGATAATATCCGCTTCCGGCATAAACAATTGATCCTGGAAAACTTTAGCAACTCCGTTCGACCCAGTCAACAAAAAACCCGCTCTGGATTCCTGCTTCCTCGCTGAGTTCCTCGCAATAACCGGTTTCAGGGATTTTGGAACCGAAATTACTTGCCTTATGACCGGTGATATCATACATATACGGCCCAGCGGGCAAGCTAGTCACCAAAAATCAGCGCCACCAGTAGGGCTGATAGTATAAGGAAGCCCCCGAAAAGGGAGCAACACATGATTGCTCATCACATGAAAATCCGAATATCGAAATTCGAAACAATACCAAATGACCAAAACATCTTGGAAAACAATTTGCTCTGGAAAACTAATCAGCTTTTTAGTTTGGAATACTGAAACATTCGAATTTCGAATCTGTTTCGGATTTCGATATTCGGATTTCGGATTTATTCCTCTTCATTATGATACGCCTTGAATGGTAAGAATCCAAATACAAAAGGAGCA
>JAFDGR010000082.1 GCA_019309145.1 Deltaproteobacteria bacterium
CCGATAAAGTTGTCATCCACGAAAAAGATCTGTCCACGCCACCCTTGATCGTAGAGCTCGACCGGCTCGGCAATAATCTGCTCGGCAGTTTTGATACGTAGATGATGCCCGAACAGTGCGGTTACATTACAGAAATCACAATTGAATGGACAGCAACGCGAAAACTGGATGCTCATCGAGGCATACTGTTTAAAATCCATCAACTCCCACATGGGAACAGGGGTCTTTCGAATGTCGCAAAACCCGGATGTCTCATAGATGTGCCTGGCTTTCCCCTTCTCCAGATCCGCCAGAAAGGGGGGAAGGGTCAATTCGGCCTCATTCAGCACAAAATGGTCCACTTCCTCAAACGCATCGTATTCGTTGGTGAAGAGCGGCCCACCGGCTATGATCCTGATATTCGCCTCTTTACACCGGGCGATAATCTCATGTGCCGAGTCTCTTTGCACAACCATGCCGCTGATAAAAGCGCAATCAGCCCACGCCAGGTCTTTTTCAGTGAGCTTTGCCACGTTTACATCAACCAACTTCTTGGGCCATTCCTTGGGCAGCATTGCTCCTATCGTCAGAAGGCCCAGGGGAGGTAAGGCCGCCCTTTTGTGAATGAATTTCAGGGCGTATTTGAAACTCCAAAAGGTAGCCGGGTACTCCGGATAAATCAGCAAGGTTTTCATAAGCTTTCCTTTCGCATGTTAAAATTGTTCTTGGTCATTTCGGGGCCCCCTTCTCCCTGAGGGAATTGACGACCTCCATCCCTTCCGAACGGGAAACCGTATGGATTTTCATTTCCAGGGGTTCGGCTAACAGGCTCTTCGTCCCGAGTAAAACACTGAATTTTTCAGATCGTATATGACGGTTCAAGTCCTCACGGGTTTTCCACTCCTCAATCAGATTGAAAACCGTTTTGCCATCGAAATCCCAAAAAACGTCATAGCTCAGACACCCCTTCTCCTTTCTCGCCGACTGAATCATCGAGAGAAGTGTCTGCATTACCTCCGTCCTTTTTACCACGAGTGCCTTCATTGAAATCCTCACGATAATCACCAGAGCCCCCCTCTGCGCCTTGTCTGCCGTCCCAAAAATCAACCGTTCTACTATTTATATGTCCAAGTTTCGTGCCAGGCTGGATAAGTGCGATCTTGTTCGGCACAACATATTGAATTATCAATGAATATATACTTTGGGAAGATTGGTGAGGAGGGTCGGATCAGCGCAAAACAATGGTCATATATGGCAAGTGGTCAAATATGACCACGACCCTGGCATCTTTTCGGTTCTGTGGGGGAGGCTTGGACAAGGACTTCCAGGTCTTACGGCTTGAGGATGCCCAGTTTCCGCATTCTGGCCCGCAACGTGCTGCGGTTGA
The DNA here is from genome assembly GCA_019309145.1 of Deltaproteobacteria bacterium. Taxonomy (GTDB): domain Bacteria; phylum Desulfobacterota; class DSM-4660; order Desulfatiglandales; family Desulfatiglandaceae; genus B46-G9. The sequence goes on from JAFDGR010000082.1 coordinate 1,367, forward strand.
GCCCAAGGATCTCAGCCGCCCCGTTTTTCCCGCTGACCTTCCATTGCGTTTGTTCGAGGATCCGCACAATATGCTCACGCTCAACCGCTTCCAGCGTTTTTTGCATCGTCGATACATCCCTTTGCGGTTTTTTCAGTTCATCAACCAGGCGCAGCTTGGGACCCGCGGAGTTGATCACTGCTCGTTCGAGGACGTTTTCCAGTTCACGGATATTGCCGGGCCACTGATAATTCTGCAAGGCGTTCATGACTCGCGTCGGAATGATCTCAATGGACTTGCCCATTCGCTTGGAAATCTTTTTGACGTAAAAGTCCACGAGGAGTGGAATGTCATCCACCCGGTCCCGGAGCGGCGGCACGGTAATAGGAAAAATGTTTAAACGGTACCAGAGATCGTCACGGAACCGGCCCTTGCGAACCTCCTCTTCCAGATTGCGATTTGTGGCCGCAATAATCCGCACATCGATCCTGATGGTGCGGGAGCCGCCCAATCGTTCAAACTCACCATCCTGCACCACCCTGAGCAGCTTGGGTTGCAGTTCCAGCGGTAATTCGCCAATTTCATCCAAGAAAAGGGTGGCACCGTCGGCGACCTCAAATCGCCCGAGTTTTCTGGAATGGGCACCGGTAAAAGCACCTTTTTCATGCCCAAACAACTCACTTTCAATAAGATTTGAAGGCAGTGTGGCACAATCCAGTTTCACAAAGGCACGCTCTTTGCGCGAGCTCAAGCCGTGAATGGCCCGGGCCACCAACTCTTTTCCGGTTCCGGTCTCGCCAAGCACCAGAACGATTGTATTGCTGCGGGCAATTTGTTCAACCTTATAGAGCACGTAATTGATCGCATCACTCTGGCCAATAATATTCTCATGGTTGTATTCCAGCTTGATTTCTTCCTGGAGATATGCCCTCTCAGCTTCAAGTTGGTCTTTCAATTTTTGTATTTCGAAAAGTCCGGCTTCAGCGATCTGTTTGCCCTTTTCCGCTTCTTCTCTTGCTACCGTGATTTCGGCCGTTCGCTTTTCAACAAGTTCCTCCAGATGTCTCTTATAATATTCACGCTCAGTCACATCCTCAATGGACAGGAGAATCATCTGGGTTTGCTTTGCCTCTCCGTAAATCCGTCTGGCGTTCAGACGCATGATCTTTCGGCCAACGGTCTCAAAATTGTGCTCCACCTCAAAGTCATCAACCATGGAATCCTGAGGAAGGATATCTTCAAGTAATTCCCTGAGCTTTGGGATATCCCATTGCCCGTTGCCGAGATCATATATTGATATCCCCTCTGTTTCCTCCCGCTTGACCTTAAAGGTCCGGTAAAAGGAATGATTGGCTTTTACAACCTTCAAATCACCATCAAGCACCACGAAGGCTTCGCGAGCGAAACCTAAGATGTTCTCAAAGATTTCTCTAAAGGCTTGTAACGTTTGCTTATCGTCTCCCACGCCTTCACCGTTTCATCAACTTCTTTGCATGATTTCCTGTCGGAGAAGGGGACGTTGGTTCCAAAACAACTTGTCCGTGCTCCCCTTGCAAATGACTGAGAGTAATCCATCGAGGTGCTAAAGGATTTGATCCAGGCTTTTATAATTCTTGGTATCGTAGAATTTCTCCACATCAACCAGGTGTAACCGATCAAGGGCCTTTTTCAGGGGAACAGACGTGACGTCCCCGTGCTGGAAGCTCACCATGCGGCCGAAATCCTCATTCACGATCATGTCAATGGCTGCGATGCCGAATTTCCGGCCCATTCTCCGGTCATAGGCCGTGGGTGAACCCCCTCGCTGCAGGTGCCTGAGCGCCACGTAGCGCACCTCCATCTGGGTTGTCTTCTGGATCTCTTCCGCGATAAACCCGCCGATGCCCCCCAGGTAGTAATGGCCGAAACCGTCTCTTCCCCGTCTTTCGCGAACCTCCTCCATGCCTCTGGGCTTCGCCCCTTCGGAGACGAGTACGATGCTGTAGCGCTTCCCGGAGCGTTTTCTCATCTTCAAGAGTTCAATCACCCTGTCCAGCACAAAGTCATGTTCGGGAATCAGCACAATGGGCACGCCGGACGCCTCCCCGGCCTCCAGGGCAAGCCAGCCTGCTTTTCTTCCCATGCACTCCACCACGAATATCCTGCTGTGAGATCCCGCGGTAATGCGTAACCGATCAATATCTTCCGTGATAATGTTGACGGCTGAATCGAAACCAAGGGTGTAGTCCGTACCCGACAGATCCCGATCGATCGTCTTGGGGATACCCACCACCTTCACGCCCATCCGGTACAGCTTGTAGGCAACGCCAAGATTGTTGAATCCACCAATGACCACCAGGGCATCCAGTCCCATTTTTTTGTAATTTTCCACAATGACTTCAGACTGGTCCTTTTTTGGATCAAAAGGGTTGATCCTGCTGGTGCCCAGCCGGGTCCCCCCATACCGGTCCCACGTCCGGACTACCGCTGTATCAAGAGGCATGGACCACCGTTTGATGCTGTCCTTTTTCCCCGGCTTCATCTCAATCAGGCCCTTCCACCCGTCAAGGATGCCGGTAATCTCAAACATGGTGCCCCTTCTCGGCACCAGATCTTTGTCCAGTGCAGAGTAGACGAGCCAGTGGACGGTGCTGTTGATGCCGGGGCAATCCCCTCCTGCCGACAGGACTCCAACTTTTGTTTTCATTGAATCATGCCTCCCGAACAAAATGGTTGACCCGTGAGAAATGCGGGTTAACCGTGTTTTGGCTTGTGCTGTGAATATAGTGGAACGCCGCTCTACTGTCAAGGAAGGCGCGTTTGAGCTATTGCGAAATTAGAGGTTGCAACAAGTTGTTCTGTCTGCTATTGCAGGAACCGACTGAAACGGAGCAATTCTCTATGAACATTTTTCAAACCATCCTTCTCGGGATCATCCAGGGCCTGACTGAATTCCTGCCCGTGAGCAGTTCCGGACACCTGGTCATCTTTCAGAACCTCCTTGGCTTCAAGGAACCTGAACTCCTCCTGGACACGTCCCTGCACCTGGGGACGCTCCTGGCAGTGTGTATCTACTTTCGCTCGGATCTTGCAAACATGCTCCTGGGGACCTGGGAATTCCTGTTTCGAGGAAGGTCATCCGATGCAGAAACCAAAACCCGAAAATCCCACGCGGCCCTTGCCTGGTGGGTCCTCATCGGCACCGTGCCCACAGGACTCATCGGCCTTTTCTTCAGGCACCCCCTTGAAAACTTCTTCGGGTCCATCTCCCTGGTCGCGGTCATGCTTCTCGTCACAGGCGCCATTGTCGGCCTGACGAAATTCCTGCCCGGCAGGACCGGAAAGGGGCGCCCTCTTGGGTACCTGCGAAGCCTGGCAATCGGAACCGCCCAGGGGTTGGCTATTATCCCGGGGATATCCCGGTCAGGGGCGACCATTGCCTGTGGCCTTTCACTCGGTCTGGAAAGGGAAATGGCGGGCCGGTTTTCTTTCCTCCTTTCCATTCCCGCGATACTCGGGGCGGTGGTGCTCCAGTTGAAAGATGGCGACCTCTCCAGCGTGGGACTTCTTCCGCTTCTCTGCGGTTTTGTCTCTTCGGCCCTGGTCGGTCTTCTGGCCCTCAAGGTCCTGATGGGCATGGTGAGGAAAGGACACCTTTCCTATTTTGCCCCGTATTGCTGGGCCCTGGGATTACTGGTTCTCCTGATCACCCGTTAGCGCCCGTTTCACTTTCCCACGTTTGCACTTGTGCCGATGTCCCCCAGGCCTAAAAGATTGAAGAGCAGCATAATACGGGTATCATCGTCCTCCTTTGCAAGGGAGACCCGCACACCCCAGCACTGGCGTTTGTATCCCACCCAGTAGCGGGTATAGATACTGTCATCAACCAGCAGGTCCCTTTGATAGGACATGCCGGTGGAAAACCCATAGAGCAAGTTCAAATCCCAGTCAAATCCCAGGCTCCTGGTGCTGTCTTTCGCATAAATAAAATCAAGCCCATAGTGATCCATCCTGTCTCCTGTCCTGGGAACGCTGAAATCAAGGCTCAGGCTGCCGGCACTGAAATCATGATCATAATGATCCCACTGCCCGTTTCCCCGAAAATCCAGATGCTTGAAAGGAGTCACCAGGAGATCCGCGGTCAAGGGAGTCCACGGTTCTTTTCGCTCCCCGGGAAGTCTTTCCTCCGTGGCCTCATCAATATCGTACCCCTGGCTGAGGGTAAAGGTCGCCCACTGGCGGTAACGCACATGTCCTTTCCCGTCCTCCAGCCGGGCATCCAGGTAATTTTCCAGGGACATGGTCACCTGATTGATCCTGCCCTCCTGGTCGATGGGATCAAACCACGGCTTTTCCTCCTTGTCCCCATGGGGGACGCGATAACGATAGGTGAGCGCGGGCCAGATCCGATGCTTCAGTCTCGTCGCGGTTTCCCATCCCGTATCGTAGATGCGGTCCATATTGGCAGACACCCTGCATGCCGCCTCATAGGCCCCTTTTACCGCACTGTCATCCAACCCCGGTTCACTCTCGTCGAGCCAGTGGGTGTCAAGGGTATACCGAAAGGAAGGCTCCACCTCCAGATACCCGTTGGCCATTTTCCAGGGGAACCGCAGGTCCGGGGACAGGGAAAGCCGGTGACCTTTTGCTCCTTCCTCCCTCCAGATATAATCATAATCCGAATCAAGGCCCAGGTACGCGGGAAACACATGGAAGGAGCCGGGCACGATGGTTGCTTCCATGCCCGCGAGCGGCTGCGGCGTCCTGTCATTGGGAGGATCTTCCGGCCGCTGGTGGTAGGAGGAAAGGGCCTGGACGCTGATATTCCGCCATTCCTTGCTGAGCCGCAGGGCGGAGCGCCTTGTGGGAGCATATCTTTCTTCAACCGGTCTCTGCGATACCTCTGCAAGATCAGGCCTGGCTGCGTAGCCGAACTGACCGCCCTGGAATTCCCGCAGGTAGTCCTGGTCACTCACCAGGTCCACATCCAGGCGTGCCGTCACCCCGAAAAGCATATCCTGGTCCGCTCGGCCCCGAAACCAGAAGCGGTTCTGGTTGTTCCTTTCAAAGGGACTGATTTCCTGTTCATCGGGATCAGTCATGTCTTTTTCTTCCTTTCTGTCCCGGAGAAAATCCAGCAGGAAATTCCCCTCCGACCCGGATCCCGCCACATAGCGAAATTCCAGTCCCTGCATATATCCCCTTCGGCTCAGGTACCGTTCATACAGGGTGGCATCGGTCTGCTCGGAAATCGCCCAGAAAAAAGGGATCTCCAGATCAGCGCCATTCCGGTTTGAATACCCTATCCTGGGGGGGAGCAGTCCGGTTTGTCGTTTGGTCTTGGCTGGAAAAATCATGTAGGGCACGTAGAGAAAAGGCCACCCTTTTACCCGGAAAGCCGCATGCTTTACCTGCCCGTATCCTTCTATGGTGACCTTGACTTCTGATCCCGTGATGGACCAGGCAGGATTTTCGCCATTACAGGTAGTAAGACGGCATTTCTTGATCACATAGGTACTTTTCCCGATTTTTTCCATGGTGCCGCCGCTCAGGTAATAGTGATTCTGTTTCAGGAAAAGGCATCCGTTTTCAATCTTGCCGGTCTGGTCTCTCAGATTGAACACTCCTCTTTCCCCGGTCAGGATATCATCCCCTGATTTGAGCCGCACCGCTCCTGAGACCTTTGCAACACCCGTCCGCCTGTTGTACATGGCTTCCCGGGCCGACAGGCTCTGGTCCCCCCTGACGATCAGGACATCTCCTTTTGCCCGGTAAACACTGGTTTCCTGATCATAGGAAAGGCTCTTCGCCGTGATCTTCCACGGCACATTCTCATCCCCGGCGAGTTTCTCTTTTGAAAACAATCCCTTGGCGTCCGCTGCCGAGCCAAAAAAGGTCAGTCCAAAAAAGATTGCCAGATACAGGGAATAACGAACCGCGACTCGCTTTTTGAAAATCCCAGGGTTTTGCCGTGTCATCTGCCTCTCCCTCTTTTCATTCTTCAGCGCTATACTTTTCAGGGTCGAAATAGGGTAAAGCCTCACCCACGGTGAAGAGGGACCCGCACACCACAATCACGTCAGACGGGTGCGCCAGGGCCCTTGCCCGGTCAAGGGCAGGAAAAAGGGCCGGAACGATTTCACCAGGCACCTCAAAGGACGCGGCTTCCGCCATGAGCCTTTCCGGGGCCGCCGCCCGGTAGTATTGGGGCCGGGTATAGATAATATGATCACCCAGGGGCACGATCCACTTGAGAATTTCCCTGATGTCCTTATCATCCATGACCCCAATCACCATGATAACGCGGCGACCCCGGTATTCTTCCTGCAGGGCGCTCGCCAGGGCCCTGGCCGCTCCCGGATTATGGGCACCATCCAGCAGGATTTCCGGATTCGTCGATATCACCTGCATTCTGCCCGGCCAATCCACATTCCTGAGACCCATGCGCACCTGTTCCCGGGAAACGGGAAAACCTTTTCTCTCAAGCAATTCACCCGCAGCCAGGGCAAGCGCCGCGTTCCTTGCCTGAAAGTGACCCTTCAATCCCAGCCGAATACCCTTCATCCTCCGAGCCAGCCCATAATAGTGGAGACCCGAGGGTGTCAAACGATACCGGACCTGTTCTCCGATTCTCCAAAAAGGGGCCTTTTTCTCCTGGCAAAGCCTCCTGAACTCTTTGACCACCCGCGGTTTCCGTGCCCCTGTAACGAGATCCACCCCTTCCTTGATAATTCCCGCCTTTTCCCCGGCAATCTCCTTGATGCTTGTTCCCAGAAAATCCTGGTGTTCGAGTGAAATATTGGTAATCACCGAAACCAGCGGGCGAATAATGTTCGTGGCGTCCAAACGCCCTCCCATCCCCACCTCCATGATTGCCAGGTCCGTCTTTTCGCGGGCAAAGTAGACCAGGGCCATGGCCGTGGTCGCCTCGAAAAAGGTGGGTGGTTCTTCTTGTACCACCACTCCCCGCAGCTCATTGATGAGTTGAGCAGCGGTTTCCCGGGACATCTCCCTGCCGTTGATCCGGAAACGCTCCGTAAACCGCAAAAGATGAGGAGACGTGTAAACCCCGATCCTGAACCCCGCCTCTCTCAGGATGGAAGCCAGAAAGGCTGCGACGGAACCTTTTCCGTTGGTGCCCGCAATATGCACATAGTTCTGTCTTTCATGCGGGTTTCCAAAGGCATTCAAGAGGTTGGATGTCTTTGAGAGCCCGAACTTGATACCGAATTTCTGGAGGCTGTAGAGATATTTTACCGCCTCCTCATAGGACAGCCTTTCCTCATGCACCGTATCAGTCAATGAATTCGTTCCCTTTCTATTTTTACATTTTTTCCAGGGTTGTATACTCCAGGTGAAGGAGTTTTCGCCCCACGTTCTGAAAAAACACCTCCACCTTGTCGGTATCCAGAAACCTGGAGACGACCCCTACGCCAAACGCGGGATGTTTCACCCGGTCACCCTGGCGGAAATGATGATTCCCTCCTGCCCCTTTCGGGGACGGTACCTGCCGGGCCCATTCCCTTGGTGACGGTCGGGATCCGGGGTACATGAACCCTGATTCAAACGTGACTACTTCAGCGGGAAGTGCCTGGATAAATGATGAAAGACCGTTTCTGAGGCCATACCCGGCCGTTTGCCAGGAAGGAACCGATTCCTGGCCCGGATAACAGAGAATCAATTGGTCTTTTGCCCTTGTTGCCGCCACGTACAGCAACCTGCGCTCCTCCTCAAGGGCCTCATCGTTCTGGTATGCCCGTGCAGGAGGAAAGCGCCCCTCCATGAGCCAGATGATGAAAACGACCGACCATTCGAGCCCCTTGGCCGAATGAACCGTAGAAAGGGTAAGGCGCTCCCCTTTCGGATTCCCATCCAGATCCGCCGAACTGGTCGGCGGCTCAAGGGTGAGATCATCAAGAAAGGCCCTGATTTTCTTGTAACGACCTGCCATATGAACAAGTTGTTCCAGTTCCCTTGCGCGCCTCGGGAAATCATCAAATTTTTCTTCCAGGATAGGAGTATAATACTCCATTACCTTCTCCGAGGCCGTCTTCGGTGCCATATCCTTCGAGGAAAGTATGCCCAGGAGTTCGGACAGGGATTTGATGCCTCCCGTGTTCTTTCCCGCAGAAGGCCATTCCCCGAGATCAGCGGGACGCTTCCCCTCAGTCCTCATCCACTTGATGATGGCATTGCTCTTGGCATGGCCGACATTTTTCAGGAGACGAAGGATTCGGCCCCAACTGACCCGGTCATTTCGATTCGCGATCACCCGGAGGTGAGCAAGGAAATCCTTTATGTGGGCTGACTCCAGGAACTTGAAACCACCATACTTAACGTAGGGAATGGAAAGACGGGCCAGTTCCACCTCCAGTTCAAAAGAATGGTACCCCGCCCGGAAAAGAACCGCGAAGTCAGAAAGGGGCCTTCCCCGCTCCATCTCCTCCCTGATAAACCGTGACACGTACCGCGCCTGGTCCGGATCTGTCCTGGTATTGACGACTTTCGGCTTCTCTCCTCCTTCTCTTTTGGTGAACAGGCACTTGGTATATTTCTCGCCAGCCTGTTCCATGAGGGCATTCGTGAAGGTCAATATGGGCTGGGTGGAACGGTAGTTTTCCTCCAGCTTGATGACCTTGGCCCCGGGAAAAAGCGAGGGGAACTCAAACATGTTCCGGTAATTGGCCCCCCGGAAAGAGTAGATGGACTGGCTGTCATCCCCCACGACCATGACGTTTTGATGTTCAAAACCCAACCATTTCACGATGTCCGCCTGAATAGCATTGGTGTCCTGGTACTCATCTACCATGATATGACTGTAGCGCTCACCCAGTTCTTTCCGGACGGATTCCTCCTGCTCCAGGAGTTGCCGAAAAAACAGGATCAGGTCGTCATAATCCATCATGGAATGGCTTTTCTTGAACTCGGTGTAAAGATGCCGGAGCCTGTCCACCTGATCGAGGACCGGGAGGAATTGAAAATACTCCTCTTCCATGCATGTTTCAAGGGAGCCGCCGAAGTTAGCGGCCTTGCTCAGGATATTGGCAAGGGTCCCGGTCTTGGGAAACCTTCCCACACCCCTGTTCATCTGGCTTTCCTGGACCAGGGACCGGATCACCTCTTCCATATCCGAACGGTCCAGGATCGTGAATGCCCGATCAAACTCAAGCAGATCAGCATAACTGCGCAAGACCCTGTTGGCAAGGGAGTGAAAGGTCCCGCCCGAAACAAACCTGCACCTGGCATCGGAGAGTCCCGCCGCCCGTTCCAGCATCTCCCCGGCAGCCTTTCTTGTAAAGGTGAGGAGCAAAATATTTTCCGGGTCCACCCCGACTTCCACCAGCCGGGCTACCCGGTAGACAAGGGTCCGGGTCTTTCCACTGCCCGCCCCCGCAATGACCAGGAGCGGTCCTTTGTCGGTCATGACCGCCTCAAGTTGCGAAGGGTTGAGCACTTCCTTATAGGCAATACCTTTCATATGCTCCCCGTGGATCCAACATTCAGGGCATACTGTGTGATCACGTACACCACATAGATTCCAAGAAGCCATGCCCCCTGCCATCTCCTGAACTGTCCCGATCGATTCAGAAAAATAAACCCCCGGAATGAATAAAGGATGATCAACATGGCTGGAAAATGGAACGTGAAAAAATTCTCCGGTATTTGGAGGGGCCTGGCCACGGCCGCTCCCCCGATCACGAAAAGGCAGTTCAACACATCAGCACCCACGATGTTCCCGACCGTTATTTCAGGATGCCCTTTCCGGATTGCCGAAATGGCCGTCATCAGCTCCGGCAGGGACGTCCCAAACGCTACCATCGTGGCAGCGATGACATCTTCCGGCACTCCCAGTCTGTTGGCAATTTCCGCTGCACAAGGGATCAAGACCCTTGCCCCCGCGATCACTGCCACAAGCCCGCCCGCGATCATCACCCAAGTCCTGGTCAGGCCGATCATTTCTGAGGTATCGACTTCTTCTCCGAGCCCTGCGATTCCCTGTTTCGCCCACAGATACGTGGCAAACAGATACCCGGCCAGGAGCAGCAGAAGGAAGAATCCGATGCCCCGCCCCAGGACAGGACCTGCTTCATTGAAAAGGAGAGTCACGACGGAAATGACCACCAGAAGGGTGGCTGATCCCACCTGGACCCAGCCGGTCCGGTTCAGCACAAAACGATTCACGGGCATGGGCACAAGCATGCAACTCAGGCCAAAGATCAGACCGGTATCCGCGATGATAGAACCCACCCCGTTCCCAAGGGCAAGTCCGGGGTCTCCCATCCATGCCGCCATCACAGAAACAAAGGCCTCCGGTGCCGTGGTCCCGAGGGAGACGATGGTAGCGCCGATAATGATCCTCGGGATGCCGGTTCTCCTTGCAAGGGAAACAACACCGTCAATGAGAACGTCCGCCCCTTTTGAGAGTACAAAGAGGGATGCCGCGATAAAACCGACCAGGAGAGGTGTTGATAATCCCTTTACCAGCCCCTGCAGGACCGTTTCATCTCCAATGATTTTCAGGACAGCAAACACCTGTATTGTCCTTTACGAGTACCCGCTCACGACCAGATTTGCCCAAAGGGTTGGCGAAAAAGAAAGATCACCAGCGGGATAATGACCGCCATGGCAAGCAAGATCCCCACGAACAAGGGAATGACAAAGGCCAGTATGACCCTGAGGTACGACGTTTCATGCATCTCCCTGAGCCCGATAACCTGGATGATGAGCTGCCAGATCCCTCCGACCCATCCCCCGATAAAGGGAATAATGCCGACCACCTGCGCGGCCTGGGAATAGGAAACTACCCTGAACGTGGCTTCAAAACCATTATTCGCCCCCCTGACCATGAGGAGCAGCACATGGAGAATCCCGGTATAGATGAAGATCCCGATCGTCACCATGAGAGGGATCATGGCCAGCACAATAAGGACAATGATTCCTATGGCAAACTGGGACAAGAAAGAATGCCCCAGGAGAAGAAGACCACCGGGGATCAGGCTTTGCCAGAAGAGCCCCAGCATGCTCCCGATGGAACCCGTCAGCAGCCCGAAAGCAAGGGGTTCCCTTTTGCCCCCTTCGTAGGTCAACTCCTTGAACAGGGTTTCAGGGGAAAACAGCACCGCCTTGGCGGTCTGCAAAATACCCTGCCACAGACCGATTTCAGAGCGTTTTTCCCAGGGAGCACCCGTACGGGAAGGGCTCCCTCGGGTCTCCTTCCTGTCCTTTTCCTGCTCCGAGTGATACGGAATCGCCGGTGGAGGAACCGGGATCCCGGCAGCCCCCTTCGCCTCTTTCTTGTTGAATGCGAACCGCTGGCGGCACTGCGGACAGGTAACCCATTTCACGGCATCAGGAATTTTTTCGCTTGGCACCCGTTTGGAAAACTGGCAAAAAGGGCACGTAATCTCGATGATCATTTCTTCTCTCTTTCCTTTTCCCTGAGACGGCTGAGTGTCTTTTTTTCACTCCAGCGTCTGATCCGGCCGATAAATCCCCCGGAACTCCTTTCTTCCAGGAGATTCTCCCGAAAGCCAAGCCCTTCAGAAGTGGCAAGGGCGGCTCTCAAACATTCTACCCTGTCATCACATTTGAAACACCCGGGCACCACTTCCCGCATCCCGCGTTCTCCCACAGGGAAAACCCGGTCCAGGAGGCCAAAGCACTCTTTCTTGTTTTTCATGCTGTTTTTATCCGCCATAGGCCTAAGACAGGCCACTATACACCATTAAGGATGGTTGATAAAGGGCAAATTGGAGGAGAAATGTTTCCGGCTCATTGGAACTGCACAACACATTTCGCGCTTGACCGGCTTCCTCGCCCATGGTAATACCATTATAATATAGGACCATAAGGAAGTGCTGGAAATGTCAAAAGGACTCCCCTTTAAACGAGTGAAACGTGCGCATCTCTATGAGAAGGTGGCCGACCAGATCAAGATGGCTATTTTCGACGGCGTTCTGGAACCGGGGGACAGCCTGCCTTCGGAACGTGAACTGGGAGAAATGTTCGGGGTGGGGCGCCCGACCATCAGAGAGGCGCTGCGCATCCTTCACCTCATGGGTCTCATTGATATCAACACCGGCATCCGGGGCTCCACCGTCAAAGAGATCGAGGTGACACAATATCTCGACACCATCCGCGAGCATTTGTCTTACCTGATCCACGTGGATGATCAGTCCATTCAGAATCTCTGGGAAGTCAGAAAATATGTGGAACTGGGCATTGCTCATTCCGCGTCCCGCAATGCCACTCAGAAAGATTTCGAGGAACTGGACCAACTTATTGGGGAAATGGATGCATGCGGGACCGATATACATGCGTATTTTCCCATCGCCGTCGAATTCCACCAGAAACTGGCCTTAGCTTCGGGCAACAACATTTTTTACATCATCTGGAACATGTTTCATGACATACTCCTCAAGGGCTATCTGCCCAAGCTGGAAGAGCTCTTTCCCAAAGGCCCCCAGGGACTTTTGAGATCCAATCGCATCCTTCTTTCAGCTATCAAATCCGGTGACCCCTCTGGAATTGATCAGGCCATGCAAATTCATGCCGAAGAAGAGCGTCTTTTTCCAAAGGAAACATTCCTGAAAAATGGGAAGGACCGGTTGGAAGCAGGCCAATCCATGCAAGACTGAAAAATCCGGGACCAATAGGTCCCGGAAATATGGCAATTCAATATCTTGGGGGTTCTCAGCCAATATCGCACATTTCTTTCTTGACTCGTTATATGGCTTATGGTAATACCATTAACACATAAGACAATCAACAAGGCCTCCGATGTCAAAAAAGCTGCCCTTTAAACAAATCAGGCGTGCCCGCCTTTCCGAGGAAGTCGCTGACCAGATTAAGAGTGCGATCTTCGATGGTCTCCTGGAACCCGGTGACAGTTTGCCGTCGGAGCGGGAGCTGGGGAGAATGTTCGGGGTGGGACGCCCGACCATTCGGGAAGCCTTACGCATCTTGCATGTCATGGGCCTCATCGATATCAGCGCCGGCATTCGTGGTTCAACGGTCAGGAAGGTCGATCTGACCCAGTATCTTGACACCATCCGCGAGCAACTGACGTACATGATCCACGTGGATGAGCCATCCATCAAGAATGTCTTGGAAATCAGAAAATATGTGGAACTGGGGATTGCCCATTCAGCGGCCAATAATGCTACCCAAGAGGATTTTGATGAACTGGAGCAACTCCTTGAGAAAATGGAAGCATGCGGAACTGATATCCGTGCCTATTTTCCTTTCGCTGTAGAATTTCACAAGAAACTGGCGCTAGCCTCGGGCAACAGCATCTTTTACATCCTCTGGAACATGACTTACTGGAAGCAAACCGGATCTTGCTTTCAGCCATCAGATCCGGCGACCCTGCTGTCATTGACGAAGCCATGCAACTTCATGCCAAGGCGGAAGAGTTCCCTCCGAGCGAGAGATTTTCGCAAGAAAGTGGCATGCAAGGATAAGGAGGATGATTATTGCATCTTTCCTGATCGAATAATGTATCGTGCTGAAACCGGAGCGTTTTTTCCAACTCCATCACTTCCAGCCAGAAAAAGGGAGGAAAATCCATGAAAATTGGCGTTCCGAAGGAAATCAAACAAGCGGAAAAAAGAGTAGCGGCCACTCCGTCCGGAGTAAAGGCCTTCACTGATCATAATCACCAGGTATTTGTAGAAAAAGGAGCAGGCCTCGGTTCCGGTTTCAGAGACGAAGAATATGTCAAGGCCGGCGCAACAATCCTTGACAACCCCGAGGATGTCTGGAGTGAATCGGAGATGATTATCAAGGTGAAGGAACCCATCGGTCCGGAGTTTGACCGTATGAGACCTGGCCAAATCCTGTACACCTATCTCCACTTAGCCGCTGACCAGGAATTGACCCGGAAGCTCCTGAAACGGAAAATCGTGGGAGTCGCTTACGAAACTGTCCAGCTTGACGACGGCTCCCTCCCGCTCCTCTCTCCCATGAGCGAAGTCGCCGGCAGGCTGTCAATCCAAATGGGAGCCTTCAGTCTTGAGGCCAAAAACGGCGGCATGGGGATCCTGCTCTCCGGGGTCTCAGGGGTTCGACCGGCTCGGGTAACCGTTATCGGGGGCGGTGTCGCAGGGCTTTCTGCCGCCACTGTTGCCGTGGGGATCGGTGCGAGGGTCTCCATCCTGGACAACAATCCCGTGCGGCTTCGCTACCTTGAAGACATTACCGATTCGCGCCTGGTGACAATCATGTCCAACCCGGCGAACATCGAGGAGGAGTGTTTGGGCAGTCATCTCGTTATCGGGTCCGTTCTGATTCCGGGGGCCAAAACGCCGAAGCTCATCACCAGGGATCTCGTTCGTCGCATGATGCCGGGCTCCGCCATCGTAGACATCTCGGTTGATCAGGGCGGATGCTGCGAGACCTCGCATCCTACCACCCATGAAGAGCCGACATTTATCACTGATGATGTGGTGCATTACTGTGTGGCCAACATGCCTGGTGCGGTACCACGCACTTCTACCATCGCCCTGACCAATGTCACGCTTGCTTACGGCCTCGAAATTGCCAATAAGGGTCTGGAAAAGGCCATGGCAGATGATCCCGCGCTGAAGAAAGGACTCAATGTGATGAACGGACAGGTGTGCTATCCGGCAGTGGCGGACACGTTCGGAATGACCTGCGTGCACGTGGATTTCTAGCCCGGTAGACATGGAAACGAGAAAGGAGTAATGAGATGTTCGAGCACCTTCAAGTATGGATAAATGGAAAAATGGTTCCCTGGAACAAGGCGACCGTCCACCTCATGTCCCACAGTTTCAGCCGGGCATCGGCCATGTTTGATGTATTCGGTATTCATCCAGGTCCTAACGGTCCGGTTGCCTTCCGCATGGACAAACACCTGGACCGTCTCTTCAGGAGTGCGGAACTCCTCGGCATGGAAATGGCCTCCACAAAGGATGACGTGGCCAAGGCCGTGGCGGCACTGGTCAAGGCAAACAACATCGGGCGCGGCCTGGCGAAAATCCTGGCCTATTACAGCGAAGAGGCGGTCATTTCGTTGGTTATGGATTCCAAAGCGGATCTTGCCGTCTTTGCGATCCCTGAAACCGATGAACTCGGGTTGGATAAGGCAGATCCCATCAGCATTTGTTTGAGCAAATGGCGCAAGTTACATCCCGCTACCGTTCCTGTTGAAGCAAAGGCGTGTGCCAACTATCTCAATGGGGTGCTCTCCCGAAAAGATGCTGTGGAGAGGGGCTTTGATCTCGGCATCATGCTGACCACTGATGGTTATGTGGCGGAGGGGGCAATAGAATCCGTCTTCATGGTAAAAGACGGCGTACTCAAAACCCCATCCCTGGGGAATGTCCTCCAAAGCGTGACCAGGATGTCCATCCTCGAAGCGGCACCCATGATCGGCGTAGAGACCTCTGAAGAAAAAATAATGCCTGAGGATCTCCTGGCGGCGGATGAGATATTTACCTGTCACACCGGGATCAAAGTGATCCCGGTAAAGCGCATAGAGGACCGCGTGTTGAACGAGGTTCCCGGGCCCGTGACCGCGAAAATAGCAAAGCTGATAAAGGATATCTGCGAATTTCGTGATGATCGTTTCAAGGACTGGTTCCAGCCCCTGGATTGAAACAATTGTGAGTGGCATCGTCTCAGCAATAGGGTTTAGACTTACCGGGGAGGGAAACAGATGTATGGGAGCATCAAGCAACACCTGATCAATGAGTTGGAGCAGATCCGTCAATCCGGGCTTTACAAGGATGAACGCGTCATCTCCAGCCGCCAGGGTGGGGAGATTGATCTTGTTGACGGGAAGCACGTGCTCAACTTGTGCGCGAACAACTACCTCGGGCTTTCCGGGAGACAGGAACTCGTGGAGGCAGCGAAAGAAGGCCTTGAACGGTGGGGCTACGGCCTCTCCTCGGTCCGTTTTATCTGCGGCACCCAGGCGCTGCATAAGACATTGGAGGAGAAGGTATCACAATTCCTGGGGACCGAAGATACCATCCTCTATTCTTCCTGTTTTGATGCCAACGGCGGGCTTTTTGAAACGCTCCTGGGATCGGATGACGCAGTGATATCCGATGAATTGAACCACGCAAGTATCATCGACGGGATCAGGCTCTGCAAAGCACACCGTTTTCGCTATCGGAACAATGACATGGATGATCTCCGCGCGAAGCTGGAAGAGGCATCCAGCGCCAGATTCCGCCTCATTGCAACGGATGGGGTTTTTTCCATGGATGGGATTATGGCGAACCTCAAAGCCATCTGTGACCTGGCAGAGGAATACGATGCCCTGGTCATGGTTGATGCCTCTCACGCCACGGGTTTCATGGGAAAAACAGGAAGGGGAACACCGGAATATCACGGTGTTTCAGGTCGTGTCGATATTGTTACCTCCACCTTCGGAAAGGCCATGGGCGGGGCGTCGGGAGGATTTACCACCGGCCGGAAAGAGATCATTGAACTCCTGCGCCAGCGGTCCCGCCCATACCTCTTTTCCAATACCCTCGCGCCGGGAGTTGC
>JAFDGR010000338.1 GCA_019309145.1 Deltaproteobacteria bacterium
CCGCTTTTCGTGCTCAGGCATTACGGCATCAGCGGACTCATTGACAAGTTCGGATCTCTTTCAAGTATGTACGGGAGTTTTTTCATCGGATGGCGACCGGGTTGTATCGGGGAAACTTCCGCGCTGCTTTTGCTCCTGGGTGGGCTTTATCTCATCTACAAGGGATATATTACCTGGCACATCCCGGTATCAATGATCGCAACGATCGGCTTTCTTACCTGGGTTCTCGGTGGTGAAAAGCTCTTCACGGGACAGCCGCTTCTTGCAGTTCTTTCAGGAGGGGTTGTGCTTGGAGCCTTTTACATGGCCACAGACTATGTCACGTCTCCGACGCAGAAAACGGCCAAACTCCTGTTCGGGGCCTGCATCGGTGCCCTCACGGTGCTGATCAGGCTCAAAGGTGGGTATCCCGAGGGTGTTTGTTACGCGATTCTTCTTATGAATCCTCTCACCCCTGCCTTTGAGCAGTGGTTTAAACCCAAGCGTTTTGCTCCGCAAAAAGGGGCCGCCAAATGAGAGATATCCTGCGAATAACCATAGGACTGACCATTTCCTGCCTGATTGCGGCGTTGATTATGGGATCGGTTTTTACGGTAACCGACAAGGCCAAAAAGCATAATGAACGCATGGATATCCAGAATACCATGTTGGGGCTCCTGGGCTATTCTGGATCTCATCGAGCGCCCTCTGATCTCGCATTGCTTCCGGTTTACCGGTATATTATCGATGACAAGGGGACCAAATACCTGGGGTATATGGTTCCGGTAAAAAAGGCCGGGAAAGAGGCGTATGAACTTCTTTTGATTGATCTCGGAGGCAAGCTGAAGCGCAAGTATGATCTTGATATCACGCCTGAAACGGCCGGTGAAATGTCTGAGCGCGATGCAGTAATACGGAAAGTTCTTGAACCACCGGCCCTCTTTACCTATGCCGACACGTTCATTGTTGCCGTGCGTGGCAACAAACGTCTGGCCTACCTGATTCCCGGTGAGTTTCCAGGCTTCAAGACTTTCATCAGGGTCATGCTGGCACTGGATCCATCCTTCACCATCAAAGGACTGGATATCCTGGAACAGGAAGAGGACCCCGGACTCGGCGGAGAGATCATCCATGCATATTTCAAAAACCAGTTTATTGACAAGACCTACAAAAGAATCAAGTCTCTCGAGGTTGTCAAAAAGCCGCTCCCGGAGGAATACAGGCGTTACCTGGAAAGGGAAAAGTGGAAAAAAGGCATGTTTACGGAAAAGCAACTGGAAAGCATCCGGAATAAATATAAGGACTCGGACATCTATGCCCTGACGGGGGCGACCATATCGAGCCGGTCAGTCACCACTGGAATCAAGACTATGGTAAAAAAATTCGCGTATCGTACCAGGCGGCTCGACCAGGTCATCGCCCAACAGCATATTCCGGTCAGCTTCTGAGTACACCAGGCCCCGAAAGGATCCTGAACACGGGGCCCCGTTCCTGGAGGAAAAAATATTGGTATCGACAAAGACGCCTTCCCAGCTGGTTTTCAACGGGCTGTTGAATGAAAATCCAATATTTCGTCTGGCTCTCTCCATGTGTCCCGCGGTGGGTATCAGTACCACGGTCATGAACGGACTCATGCTGGGCATTGCCGTGCTCTTTGTCCAGGTTTGCTCCAGTTGCACCATCGCGCTGGTGAAGGATTACATCCACCCACGTATCCGGATCCCGACGTACACCCTGACCATTGCCACCTGGGTAACGGTTATTGATCTCGTCTTATCCGCATATGCCCCGGTTGCCTACAAGGCAATGGGAATTTTCATTAAATTGATCGTGGCCTTTGCCATCATAACCATGAGACTGGAAGTCTTTGCGTGCAAGAACACCGTGGGAAAGTCCTTCTGGGACGGCATCGGCATGGGCCTGGGGTTCATGTTCGGCATGGTTACCTTAGGTTTTATCCGGGAGTTGCTTGGCATGGGAACACTCCTCGGCCATGACGTGCTCGGATTCCGCCCTCTGCTCTTTTTCGCCCTCCCGCTGGCAGGGTTTTTCTGTGTGGGGTTTATGATGGCCGTCTTTAACTATGTTGAACTCGTCTTTAATAGAATGAAGAAGAAAGCGGGATAAAAAGGTCATGGAACGCATAAAATATCATAGATCTGGTGCTCTCGGGGCCATCCTCCTGGTGGTCCTGCTTCTGCTGGCCACAGGCTGCCAATCACAGCACCGCTTTATCAAAAAAACGGCTTTCAAGGGAACCCATGATATCATTGTCACGTTTGCCGCACCGGTTGACGAAACCTGGGCGAGAGATATTTCCAATTATCGCGTGTATGAGAAGCCTGACCCCGACATTCAGCTCAAAATAGACAGCATTGCCCTTTCAGCTGACGGCCGGACCGTGACCCTTCACTTTGAAGAGGCCCTGAACCAGGATCAGCCGCACATGCTCACCATGAGCAACATCATGTCCGAGGGCAAATCTCTGGGCACTGCTTTCGTAAAAGTCAAGAAGCTGTATCTCGGTGTGCTGTTCTCGGTGTTGATAGGGGCCATGCTCATACACAATTTTGTGTTTACCAAATACCTTGGGCTCTGCGTATTCTTCGGAACATCCCAGAAGAAATCAACGGCTGTGGGCATGGGCATTACGTTCACCATTGTCATGGTCGTGAGCGCCATGATGTCATGGTCCTTGTACCAGTTTGTATTGAAGCCCTATCACCTGGATTATCTGCAGATCATTGTCTTTATCGGCCTCGTGTCCCTTTCGGTGCAGGCAGTGGATACCATCCTGCGGAAGATCAATCCCATGCTCTTCAAGGCATTCGGGGTGTACCTGGTCCTGGT
>JAFDGR010000339.1 GCA_019309145.1 Deltaproteobacteria bacterium
TTATGTCAGTATATTATATCCCCCTTATATCACGAAATAGCGTAACCCACCACAAAATGAACACTTTTGTGGTGGATTTTCCTCTACAAACGGTAAGAATTCGGGAATGCTCCCTGTTGAACTGTGTTTCTCGATGAACAAAGACCGTCATATTAAAAAGCCCCTTCTTTTCTCTTCTGGTATCCCGATGCGATAAGCGCAGCGCCCAGAGCCCCTACCATTTGAGGTTCCTCAGGCACCAGGATCTCTTTTCCTGTTGCTTCTTTCAGGATCTTCACGATGCAGGGATTCCGGGCGACGCCTCCCGCAAACAAGACAGGGTCCGTGATGTTAATCCTCTTGAGCATGCCTGCAGCGCGGCGCACAACCGAGCGGTGCAGCCCCAAAGCGATATCCCGGCGGTTTTCACTTTTTGCCAGGAGAGAGGTGACCTCGGATTCGGCAAACACCGTGCACATGCTGCTGACCTGGATCTCCTTTTGGGCCTTGAGGGCTTCCTCCCCGAATTGATCGAGACTGTAGCCAAGCGTCTGGGCCATGATCTCGAGAAATTTCCCTGTTCCTGCCGCACACCGGTCGTTCATCTCGAATTTCGTGACCCTTCCCTTGTCACCAATGGCAATGGCCTTGGAATCCTGCCCCCCGATATCCAGAACGGTCCTCACTTCAGGGAACAGGAAACGGGCACCCACGGCGTAGGCCTTGATCTCCGTTACCGTGGGAGTTTCGAAGGAAAGCTCAAAGAGGTGCCTCCCGTAACCAGTGGCCATGATACTGTCATATGGAAGGCCATCGATCAGGCTCCGGGCCTGGGCCATGGGATCAAAACCGGAGTCAGTCTGCCTTTTCTTCAGAATCTCCCCTCCATCCACCACCACCAGTTCAATGGTGCGCGATCCGATATCTATCCCGGCGAATCTCATGCCTGTTCCCTATCCCTTCCTATTTGATCTGTTCTATGAAGGCCTCTATCCTTGTCTTGAGCTGCCCCATGTCCTCCATGCTATAATCCGTTTCGATGCGCAGGGTCGGGATGTTCTCACCTTCCAGGGCCTTTTCCACGGGCATGGATTCGGTGATGTAGGGCTGGCAGAATTGAAGACCGTAGTGAATGACCCCGTCTGCTTTATAGCCCCTGAACATCTCCTCAACATGACCCAGCCTGTCCGGGTTCGGTGTGAATATGGCGCAGTCCACCTGGAAATACCGGTCCACAATGCCCTCCATGAGTTCTTCCACCGTGCTGCCGGTGTCACCGGTCAGGTTGCGGGTGCCCCGCTCCCCGACACAGGATTCCTCCCCGACGATCACGGCGCCGGATGTCTCGATGATCCAGGGTACCTTCCAGTTGGGCACCGCCATGGGGCAGCCTGAAAGCAGAATTCTCGGCGTTCCTTTGGGAAATACGCCTTCCGACTTTTCTATTCTTTTCTCAAGCTCGTCACAGATCTTGTTCACGGAATCCGTGAAACGGACCGGATCGTCGTAGAAAAAGACTTGGTTGGCCAGGAGTGCATCCAGGCCCGATATGGGGGCCGGATCGGCCTTTCGCAGACCGGACAGGCGGTGTATGGCCTTTCGCTTGTTGTTCACGATCTCGATCCCTTTTTTGAGCCTTGCCGCATCGATGGTCACGCCGGTGAGTTTTTCTATGGCTTCTTTGAATCGCAGGTATTCAGCCTTCACCAGCGCCCTTCCTTCAACGGATTTCATCTGGGGCAGGTCCATGACATAGAGGTTCGGGACCATGTCTTTGAGGACTTCATAGGATTTTTTCTTGCCGTCGCAGGTGTTCTCCCCCACGATCATGTCCGCCGATTCAATGTAGGGGCAGACCTTGCCCAGCTTGAACCCGAATGCCGACTTGATCAAGGAACAGGTATTGCGGGGCAGGAGCTTTTCCACCTCTTCGGTGGCAAAATCCGCGCCTGTGCAAAGCCCCACCAGGGTTGCGTCGGCGGCCCGCACGATCTCTTCCGGCACAAAAACGCAAAAGGAGCCGATCACCTTGCGACCAGCCGCCTTTTCATCCAACAATTCCTTGATGCGCAGGCCATGCACCTCGCTCATCACGAAATCGAAATAACCCATGCCTTCGGGCCGGTCCTTCTGAGCCAGGTAGATATCCTGGTATCCCTTGCCCAGCACCTGCAGCAGCGCATCATGGGCCACCAGGTCCAGCCCCAGTGTTTCCCACATACTTCTGTAGTCTTCGCTCATCTTTATCCTCCTTGTTTGTTTAATGTGTTTCCTTTAGAATTCTTCCTTCTTCAATCCTTTGAGTGAATCCGATGGAATCCAGGTATTCGAGAACAACGACACCGATGAGCCTCCCGTATCCGAGTGTTTCCTGGATGTCGGAAAGTTTGAAAATACCCTTTTTCAGGATAACCGCCTTCACCCTTTCTTTGATTTGCTCCACATGGTCTGCGGAGAGAAAACGGCCATCATTGAGCCGAACGAGAATCTTCTGATGACCGAGGTAAACGAAAAGCCTGATGATCTCTTTCTTGTCGTATTTTTTGTTATGAAGCTTCCATATGATATCCGCACTGAAAGGTCGAAAACCCGATTGCCGGGCATAATCACAGACATCGTTAAGTGGTTAAGTAGTTGAGTGGTTAAGTCGTTGTTATGATTGATTATAACCATAATTGCCTTGAGAATTGGACAGTCAGCATTTGAAAAGCCATAACATCCTGAAATAGTAGAATATATTTTCCTACTCAAGTACCGCGTCAAATAACGGGTGTACTGTGGTAACCCTCTGATTTTCCTCTATAATCGTATCTTGCGAAAGAACATACCGTCTCATTTTACAAGGGA
>JAFDGR010000083.1 GCA_019309145.1 Deltaproteobacteria bacterium
GACCACGGTTGACGTGTATAACCTCCAAAAAGAAAAGATCTCTGAGCTGGAATTAAACGATGCTATCTTTCATGTTCCCGTGAAGAAGCATGTGTTGCATCAGGTGGTATTGGCACAGTTGGCAAGCAGGAGATCTGGAAGCGCGGCCACAAAGAGCCGATCGGAGGTGAAATCTTCCGGGACGAAGTTATGGCGCCAAAAGGGGACAGGAAGGGCCCGGGCCGGTGTTGCTTCCTCACCGACAAGACGTGGTGGCGGGGTTGCCTTCGGACCTTCCCCCCGCAGCTATACGCACCGGACACCCAAGAAAGTCCGAAAGGCGGCCGTTCGTATGGCCCTGACCGACAAGGTTCAAAACCAGCATTTTTATGTGCTGGAAGATTTCAACCTTCCAGAGATCAAGACCAAGGACTTCGTCCAGGTTATGGATACCTTTGAGGTAAAAAAGGCCCTTATCGTCACCGATGACAAGAATGAGATATTGGAGAAATCCTCTCGGAATGTGCCATGGATAAAGGTGATGCGATACGAAGGGCTGAACGTCTACGATATCTTGAAATTTGAGTACCTTTTCGTGGTAAAACCTGCCATTGGAAAGATAGAGGAGGCATTGGTTGCGTAGTGGATATCTATCAAGTCATCAAAGAGCCGCATATCACTGAAAAGGGAAATTTGCAGAAGGAGCTCTATAATCAGATAAGCTTCAAGGTCCACAAGAGGGCGAACAAGATTGAAATCAGGCGTGCCGTGGAAGCCCTTTTTAAGAAGAAGGTCATCGACGTGAGAACCATGAACGTGCGGGGCAAAAAGCGGCGGGTAGGTCGGTATGCCGGGAGAAAGCCTGATTGGAAAAAGGCAATTGTTACCCTGGCACCCGGCGAGAGTGTTGAATTTTTTGAAGGCGTGTAATGATCTGGTCGGCCCCTGCAAGGCCTGGAAGAGGAGCGAACTGCGGAGAGAATTATGGGGATTAAGATAAAGAAACCTACTTCACCTGGAAGGAGATTCCAGACCGGTTCCAGTTTTGAGGAGATTACGCAGCGGAAGCCTGAAAAGAGTCTTGTCCGTTCATTGCATAAGAAAGGCGGACGGAATGCACTGGGAAGGGTGACAGCGAGGCACCGGGGAGGCGGCCACAAGCGTAAATACAGGATTATTGATTTCAAGCGGAACAAGGAAGGTATCCCTGCAGTTGTCGCCTCCATTGAATATGATCCCAACAGGTCCGCAAATATCGCCCTCTTGCACTATGTGGACGGGGAGAAACGCTACATCATCGCTCCAAGTCAGCTTCATGTGGGCGACCGGGTTGTCTCAGGGCCAGGTGTTGAAATCAAAACAGGGAACATGGTTCCCCTGCGGGAGATTCCCCTCGGAAGCCATATTCACAATATAGAGCTCAATAGAGGGCACGGAGCTCAACTCGCTAGGAGTGCCGGCAGCTATGCCCAACTCATGGCCAAGGAAGGAAAATACGCCCAGATTAAACTCCCCTCCGGGGAAGTCCGCATGGTCCTGCTTGACTGCAAGGCGACCATCGGCCAGGTCGGCAATCTTGACCATGAAAATATTTCTCTCGGCAAAGCAGGCCGGAATCGATGGAAGGGAAGGAGACCGCATGTACGGGGGGTTGCCATGAATCCCGTCGATCACCCCCATGGAGGCGGTGAGGGAAAATCATCGGGCGGCAGGCATCCGGTTACTCCCTGGGGAGTCCCCACGAAAGGGTATAAGACACGGAATCGAAAAGCGAGTGACCGACTGATTGTAAAGAACCGAAAGTAGGGCTCGCCGGGAGGAAGGAGACAGGTTCGAGGTTCCCCTGGTCGCCCTTCGAGGATGAAGTGAGAGAGAAGACGCATATACAGGGGATCCAATCGTGGTTGGAAGAATAAAGGAGGATACGTTTTGCCGCGTTCGTTAAAAAAAGGGCCTTTCATCGATGATCATCTCTTGAAAAAGGTTCAGGAGGCCAATGAAACGCAGAGCAGGAAGATTATCAAGACGTGGTCCAGAAGGTCCACCATCCTGCCGGAATTTGTGGGACTGACTTTCGCTGTTCATAACGGGAGAAAATTTCTGCCTGTTTTCGTGACTGAGGATATGGTCGGACATAAGCTGGGTGAATTTTCACCAACCAGAACATTTTATGGACATGCCGGCGATAAGAAATCAAGGCTCAAAGGGAAGAAATAGACGTGGGACATGGAAATGAAAGCTGAAGCAAAATTTGTGAGGATTTCCCCGCGCAAGATCCGGCTGGTCATGGATCAGGTCCGGGGAAAAAGAGTTGAGGAAGCCTTGGGTCTGCTTTCGTTCGCACCCCAGAAGGGCGCACGTATATTGAAAAAGCTTCTTGATTCGGCGGTCGCCAATGCTGAACAGAACAGTGGTATTGATGTGGATACCCTTTATGTCAAGAGGGTCTATGCCAATGAAGGCCCTACCCTGAAACGGTTTCGTCCGCGTGCCCTGGGACGTGCGACGAGGATACGGAAAAGAACAAGTCATCTGACGGTCATTTTGGAGAGCAAATAGACCGGCTCTTGGGCCGGGGATCCGGAGTCACTGGGAAGGAGGCTCTTTGTTGTGGAGGTGAATATTGGGACAAAAAGTTAATCCAATTGGGTTTAGGCTGGGCGTTAATAGAGACTGGGATTCGAGATGGTTCGCCCTCAAGGAATACAGTGATTTTGTCCTCGAAGATTATACCATCAGGAAGTTCTTGAAAGAGAAATTGTCTCAGGCCGGCGTTGCAAAGATCGAGATTGAACGTGCGGCCGGGAAGGTAAGAATCCGTATTCATACAGCTCGACCGGGTATCGTCATCGGAAAAAAAGGTGCGGAGATCGAGGCACTGAAACGGAATTTGGAAAATAAGATTAGACGGGAAGTGATCGTTGATATTCAGGAAGTAAGAAAACCCGAGATTAATGCACAACTTGTGGCGGAGAACGTTGCCTTGCAACTGGTTCGACGGGTGGCTTTCAGGCGCGCAATGAAAAAGGCGGTGAGTTCAGCGCTGCGTTTCGGAGCGCTCGGGATAAAGATCGCCTGCGCGGGCAGGCTTGGCGGAGCCGAGATGGCGAGGAGAGAGTGGTATCGTGAGGGGAGAGTACCCCTGCATACATTGAGAGCAGACATTGATTACGGATTTGCCGAGGCATTCACGACATATGGCGTGATCGGCGTAAAAGTGATTATTTTTAACGGTGAAATTTTGCCTGATAAGAGTGAATAGGAAAAATCCATGCTGAGTCCAAAAAAGGTCAAATACCGCAAGAAACAGAAAGGGCGTATTAAGGGGAAGGCCTACCGGGGAAGGTCCCTTGCATTTGGGGATTACGGCCTCCAGGCGCTGGAATGTGGTTTTATGAGCGCACAGCAGATTGAAGCAGCCCGGGTCGCCGTTACCAGGCATGTGAAGCGCGGAGGAAAGGTTTGGATTCGTGTCTTTCCTGACAAGCCGGTTACCAAAAAACCAGCAGAAACCCGGATGGGAAAAGGAAAAGGTGCTCCTGAAGGGTGGGTTGCAGTCGTGAAGCCGGGAAGGATCCTCTATGAGCTGGAAGGGGTCCCGGAGAATGTTGCGGCTGAAGCATTCCGGCTCGCCGGCCATAAACTGCCTTTTGCGACAAGATTTGTGAGCAGGAGGGCCTAGACCCATGAAGGCGAGCGAACTGAAAGACTTGACGCTGGAAGAATTGAGGGAAAAACAGAGGGACCTGAGCCAGGAACTGTTCAATCTGCGCCTCCAAAAAGCCACGGGCCAGTTGGGGAATACTGCGATGATTCCCAAAACAAAGAAAGATCTTGCAAGGGTCAATACCGTAATCAGGGAACTGGAAATCTCCGGTTCTTGATACGTGTGTGAGGAGATGATGACAGAAGGTGGTGTACGCAAAAGGCTGATAGGAACCGTCGTCAGCGATCGAATGGAGAAGACGGCATTGGTGCGGGTTAACCGGCTCACTCGACATCCTGTTTACAAGAAATATATCAGGAAGAGGAGCAAGTACATGGCACATGATCCCTTGAACCAGTGCAAGGTCGGGGATAAGGTGCAGATTGTCGAAAGCCGTCCACTGAGCAAGCGGAAACGCTGGCAGGTAGTGGGCATTTTGGAAAAAGGGAATACGGAGACCTAAGTCGGGTCTGGTGAAGTATTGGAGCCGTTCAAATGATACAAGCACAGACAAAACTTAAAGTGGCCGATAATTCAGGCGCCAAGTTGCTTTCCTGCATCAAGGTGCTTGGGGGATCGAAGAGAAGATATGCGAGCATTGGAGATATCGTGGTCGTTTCCATCAAAGAGGCGATGCCCAATTCCAAGGTCAGAAAGGGTGATGTTGCCCGTGCTGTCATCGTGCGGACCGCAAAAGAAATCAGAAGAGCTGATGGATCATATATAAAATTTGATGATAATTCGGCTGTGTTGATCAATCAGCAGAAGGAACCCATTGGGACAAGAATTTTCGGCCCTGTGGCAAGGGAGCTTCGGGCCAAAAATTTCATGAAAATTATTTCACTCGCCCCTGAGGTCTTATAGGAATCCACTGGTGTGAAACGCCTATTGGTTTGGAAAGGGGTTTGAGCAAGATTGATTCCGTCATCTGGCGTTGCGCCTGATGAAAAACTGGCAGGCGATGGGAATGAGGAGCAACTGACGTGGGTAAGAAACATCCCAGGATAAAGAAAAATGATAAGGTGATCGTTATCACCGGAAAAGAAAAAGGGAAGATTGGCGCTGTCCTCAAGGTGGACCCGGAGAAAGAACGGGTCATCGTGGAAAAAATCAATATTGTCAAAAAGCATGCCCGGTCCGGTCCCACTACTGCCCAGGGCGGTATTATTGAAAAGGAAGCGCCGCTCCATATTTCCAATGTGATGATCGTCTGCAATAAATGCACTGAAGCTACGAGAGTCGGCATGCGCATCCTCGAAGACGGATCAAAGGTCCGGGTCTGTAGGAAATGCGATGAACCGATGGATGAATAGGAGCGGTGAAGGTTCAACCTGATGAACAATAATGAGTGGAGTCTTGTTGAGAGGTTGGGGAGGTATCGTTGTCTCGTTTGAAGAACAAATATCAGAATGAAGTTGTGCCGGCCATGATGAAGGAGTTTCAGTATAAGAGCATTATGGCAGTGCCCCGAATATCCAAAGTCGTCCTGAACATGGGAATAGGAGAGGCGATTCAGAACATAAAGGTGCTCGATTCAGGCGTTGAGGAACTGACCTTGATTGCCGGGCAGCGTGCGGTCATAACAAAAGCGAAGAGATCCATCGCGAGTTTCAAACTGCGTCAGGGCATGCCCATAGGGTGTATGGTTACCCTTCGCCACGAGAGGATGTACGATTTTTTGGATAAGCTTTTTAATGTCGCGCTGCCCAGAGTAAGGGACTTCAGAGGCCTCTCGGACAAGGTCTTTGACGGACGTGGCAATTGCTCCATTGGGATCAAAGAACAAATTATTTTTCCTGAAATTGATTATGACAAAATTGATAAGGTAAAGGGCCTCAATATCTCGATCGTAACGACCGCGAAGACTGACGAGGAAGGACGTTATCTCTTGAGACAGCTCGGGATGCCCTTCAAAGGATAACAGGGGAGGTTGCTTTGGCGAGGAAGGCGTTAATTAACAAGGCGAAAAGGAAACAGAAATTTTCCACCCGCTACTATAACAGGTGTCCCATATGCGGGAGGAGCCGGGCATTCTTGCGGAAATTCGGTATTTGCCGAATCTGCTTTCGAAATCTGGCTTCGAGGGGGGAGGTCCCCGGCGTTATAAAGTCGAGTTGGTAGATTCGGATAAGAATGTGTTCATCAAGGAGCAGAACAAATGACTATGACAGATCCCATCGCGGATATGTTAACAAGGATCAGGAACGGGCTGAAGGCTGAACGGGAAACAGTGGATATTCCCGGTTCCACCATAAAGACAAATATTGCAAAGGTCCTGAAATCTGAAGGATATATTAAGAATTACAAGGTGCTCCCCGATAAACGGCAGGGAGTGATCAAGATTATTTTGAAATATGACGAGGAAGGTGCTTCGGTCATTCAGGGCCTCAAGAGAGTCAGTAAGCCGAGCCGGAGAGTGTATTCCGGTTATGATGAAATTCCAGAGGTCTTAAACGGTTTCGGCATCAATATTGTGTCGACGTCCAAGGGACTCATGAGTGACAGCCGTGCGCGAAAAATGCGGCTGGGAGGCGAAATTATCTGTTCTGTCTGGTAGTTATTGCCCGGAAATGTTTTGGTGCTCGCTGGAAAGGACAAGAGACAGGATGTTTTAGGAGGTTGTGCATGTCACGTATAGGCAAAAAGCCTATTTCCATACCAAACGGGGTTGAAATCAGTCTGGACGACGGACTCTTGACGGTGAAGGGACCCAAAGGCCGGCTCACGAGGCAGATGCATCCCAAAGTTTCGGTGGCTGTTGGCAAGGACGAGATCGCGGTTTCGGTCAGTGACGAATCACGGGAGTCAAAGGCCATCCACGGCCTGTCCAGGATGCTTGTGGCAAACATGGTCACCGGGGTGAGTACCGGTTTTGAAAAGACACTTGAAATTGTGGGCGTCGGATATCGGGCGGAGCTTCAGGGAAAAACGGCCGTCCTGAATGTGGGGTATTCCCAGCCGGTTCATTTCGACCTCCCCGAAGGGGTGGAGGCGAAAATTGATAAAACAAAGATCATCTTAAGCAGTATTGACAAGGAACTGCTGGGACTGACCGCAGCAAAAATCCGGGGCATTCGGAAACCTGAACCTTATAAGGGAAAGGGTATCAGGTATGCCGATGAGGTGATCAGAAGGAAGGCCGGGAAAACGGGCGTGAAGTAGCCGAGGCGGCATCGTCCGAGAGATGCAGGCGCACAGAGAAGAGGAAAGAAATGGGTACGGTTCAGAGTGCACAAGCACGTTTGAGAAGAAAAAAAAGGGTGAGAAAAAAAATACGCGGGACCGCTGAAAGGCCAAGACTGTGCGTGTTCAGAAGCACGAAACATGTCTACGCCCAGATTATTGACGATACGGCAGCCCGGACCCTTGTGGAAGCGTCATCAGTATCAGGGGATTCTCGTTCAACAATGGGGAAAAATGGTGGAAACAAAGAAGGGGCGGCCATGGTGGGAGCGCTCATTGCTGAACGTGCCCTGAAGCAGGGGATCAAGAGAGTGGTCTTTGATCGGAACGGGTTTCTGTACCATGGACGGGTAAAGGCCCTTTCCGAGGCCGCACGTGAAAAGGGGCTGGAATTTTGAAATTGGCCGGCGCCAATAGACATCGGGACATGAGGGAGAATACCATTGTTTAAGGAAGATCAGGAACTCGAAATTATTGAGAAAGTTGTCCATATCAACCGTGTTGCTAAAGTGGTCAAAGGTGGACGACGATTCAGTTTCAGTGCGCTTGTGGTCGTGGGAGATGGGAAAGGAACGGTCGGCAGCGGTCTTGGCAAGGCCAATGAGGTTCCCGAAGCCATTCGAAAAGGCGTTGAAAAGGCAAAAAGGGACATGGCGGATATCCCTTTGTATGACACCACGATTCCCCATGAAGTTATTGGGGAGTGGGGAGCAGGCCGGGTCCTCTTGAAACCGGCGAGGCCGGGTACCGGTCTTATTGCCGGAGGAGCTGTGCGGGCGGTTCTTGAGGCGGTGGGCCTCCAGAATATTCTCACGAAGTGCCTTGGATCGCACAACCCCCACAATCTCGTTCGGGCAACCATGGAGGGCCTTCGATCGTTACGGAGCCCCGAAGAGATCGCGCGTCGCAGGGGCAAACCGGTTGAAGAGCTCGTGAAATAATCATCTGAAAAGGGAGCCAGTTTCAAAATGGCGGATAAAATCAGGGTTACTCTTGTGCGGAGTGGTATCGGAAGGAAAAAGAAGATACGTCAGACCCTCAAAGGACTGGGATTGACCAGACTGAACAAGACGGTTGAATTGAAAAACACTCCTGCCATTCGAGGAATGATCGAGAAGGTATCGTTTTTGGTCCAGATCGGCGAGAATGAGCTCTAAGGTATGATACTATGAAACTGCATGAACTTTCCCCTGCGAAGGGATCGAGGAAGAAGAGAAAACGAGTCGGGAGAGGCCCCGGTTCAGGACACGGCAAGACATCGTGTCGTGGACACAAGGGCCAGAAAGCGCGTTCAGGAGGGGGCCCCGCACGCGGTTTTGAGGGTGGTCAGATGCCCCTCCAGCGGCGGCTCCCGAAAAGAGGCTTCACCAATCCTTTCAGGAAGGAATATAACATCATCAACGTGGAAGATCTAAATCGGTTCGATCCGAATGCCGAGGTGGATCTTGCGGCGCTGAAGGAAAAAGGGTTGATCAGAAAAAAGAAAGACGGCGTGAAGCTGCTCGGCAACGGGGAGATGGATCACCCGGTCGTGATTAAAGTTCAGCGGGCCAGCAGAATCGCAAGGGAGAAAGTGCAAGCAGCGGGCGGAAAAATTGAAATTACAGAGTGATCGTCCGGGGAATAGGGAGAAGAGAGATTGATCGGCGGTTTCCAGAACATTTCAAAGATTCCTGAGCTGAAGCGGCGGATTCTTTTCAGCCTGGCCATGCTGGCTGTCTACCGTTTGGGGTGCCATATCCCGACCCCCGGCATAGATGGTGCTGCCATGGCGGCCTTTTTTGGCTCGAAACAAGGGACCCTTTTCGGCTTGTTCGACATGTTTTCAGGTGGTGCACTGAAAAGGATGTCTGTCATGGCGTTGGGCATTATGCCGTACATCAGTGCCGCCATTATCATTGAGCTTTTGCAGGTAGTGGTGCCCTACCTGGAGAAATTAAAAAAGGAAGGGGAGCAGGGAAGGAAAAAGATCACGCAATATACGCGGTATGGAACTGTTTTCCTGTGTATGGTCCAAGGGTTCGGTATCGCCGTCGGTCTCGAAAGGATGTCAAGCCCCGGTGGGGCCATGGTCGTTCCTGTCGGCGGATGGGGATTCAGGATCCTGACGGTGATGACGCTGACCGCCGGTACCACCTTCCTGATGTGGCTGGGGGAACAAATCACGGAACGGGGAATCGGGAACGGGATTTCCCTCATCATATTCGCCGGGATTGTGGCGCGGTTTCCCATTGCGGTGGCCAATACGTTCCGGCTGATAGGGACCGGAGAAATAACCCCATTTTTCATGGCCCTTATTGTGGCATTGATGGTGGCAGTGCTCGGGGTGATTGTTTTTGTGGAATCGGGCCAGCGAAGGATACCGGTTCAATACGCGAAACGCGTGGTTGGAAGAAAAATGTATGGAGGGCAGAGCACCCACCTCCCGTTGAAAGTGAATACCGCGGGTGTTATCCCTCCGATCTTCGCTTCTTCGATCATCATGTTCCCGGCCACCATTGCAAATTTCCTGAGCGCCAAGCAGCTTCCCTGGCTTCAGCACATAGTTGGCTTTCTGGCGCCGGGACACATTCTTTACATACTGGTGTATGTCGCATTTATTTTCTTTTTCTGTTACTTTTATACGGCGGTACATTTTAACCCGGTCGATGTAGCGGACAATATGAAGCGCTACGGAGGATTTGTCCCGGGGATCCGCCCCGGAAAGAACACCGCGGATTATATCGACAGGGTTTTAACGAGGATTACCTTTTCCGGTGCCATATACGTTTCAGCGGTCTGTGTGCTTCCCCAGATACTGATCTATAAACTCAATGTGCCCTTTTATTTTGGCGGTACAGCGTTGCTGATTGTTGTCGGGGTTGCGATGGATACCATGAATCAGATCGAGTCTCATATGCTGACCCGGCACTATGAGGGCTTTATGAAGAAAGGTCTTGGAAGAGCGAGATAGTGTTCGCCGGCCGCTGGCGAAGGATTGCTCCGGTCAGGAAGAATGAGAGGTTTATCATGAAAGTACGACCGTCAGTCAAGAAAATATGTAATCACTGCAAGATCATTCGACGAAAAGGGGTTACCCGTGTCATTTGCATCAACCCCCGACACAAACAGCGTCAAGGGTAGTGACGGGAACCATTTGTTGGAAGGAGTGTTCAATTGGCTAGAATCGCTGGCGTAGATTTACCGAGGGGAAAGAGGATCGAGATCGCGCTTACCTATATTTATGGGATAGGGAGAAGCTCTTCGCAAAAGATCCTGACGGAAGCAGGTATCGATTGGGACATAAAATCAGATAACCTGACCGATGAGGAAGTAAGCAGCATCAGGAAGATAATCGATGAGCACTTCAAAGTCGAAGGTGACCTCAGACGAGAGATCTCCATGAATATCAAGCGTTTGATGGATCTTGGCGCATACCGGGGATTGCGGCACCGGAGAGGGCTTCCGGTGAGGGGACAGCGGACAAGCACCAATGCCAGGACGAGAAAAGGTCCTCGAAGGGCCGTCATGGGCAAAAGGAAGAAATAACTTCTGAGGGAGAAGGATGGCAAAGACCAGAAAGAGAAAAGGGAAATCAAAGAAGGAAAAAAAGAATGTCCCTTCCGGGATTGTGCATATTCAATCCACGTTTAATAATACCATTGTCACCATCACGGACAATGAAGGCAATGTGATCGCATCCTCCAGCGCCGGGAGGGCGGGGTTCAAGGGGTCAAGAAAGAGCACCCCCTTTGCGGCCCAGCTAGCGGCTCAGGATGCCCTACGGCAGGCGATGGAACAGGGATTGCGGGTTGCAGAAGTGCGCGTCAAGGGACCTGGTGTCGGCCGTGAAGCGGCACTCCGGGCACTGCAGGTAGATGGATTCAGCGTCAGCATGATCCGAGATGTAACACCAATTCCGCACAATGGTTGTCGGCCGCCGAAAAGGCGGAGGGTCTAGGATTTGGTGACCATTTCATGTTGATGGAAGAGAATTGAGGAGGGTCAAGTTTGGCCAGATATAATGGTTCATTGTGCAGGTTATGCCGTCGGGAAAACCTGAAACTTTTCTTGAAGGGCGATCGTTGTTTCGGGGACAAGTGTGCGTTTGAAAGACGTCCTTACGCGCCCGGCCAGCATGGGCAACGGCGGGGTCGCAAATTCTCCGATTATCGACTGCAGCTCAGGGAAAAACAGAAAGTAAAGCGTATATACGGGGTCCTTGAGAAGCAATTCAGGGGATACTATTACCGGGCTGAGCGGCAGAAGGGGATCACCGGGATTAATTTGCTGATGCTGCTGGAATGCCGGTTGGACAACGTGGTATACCGGATGGGCTTCGCAGCCTCCAGGAATCAGGCTCGGCAACTTGTCAGGCACAATCATTTTATGGTGAATAATCGGAAGGTCAATATTCCTTCGTACAGAGTTTCCCCTGGGGATGTTGTTGAGGTCCGGGAGAAAAGCAGAACCGTGCAACAGATCCTTGATGCCATGGAAACAGTGGTCAGGAGGGGAATTCCTCCGTGGATCGAGATTGAGAAGGAAAAGTTCAGGGGAGTCTTGAAGGCCCTTCCGAACCGGGAAGACTTGACAATGCCCATCCAGGAACAACTCATCGTTGAGTTGTACTCTAAATGATCATCCCGGGGACGGACGTGCCCTTGTGTTTGGGATTCATTGCTATCAACAGTACAATAGGGAGGCTTTTTTGAGAGATCTGAAAAGCAAAAACTGGCGCGAGCTCATCCGGCCGAAGAGGATAGAGGTCCAGCAGGAAACTTATACGAACTCCTATGGGAAGTTTGTATGCGAACCACTGGAGAGAGGTTTTGGTGTCACCATCGGCAATTCTTTGCGGCGGATATTGCTTTCCTCACTCCAAGGCGCCGCCATTGTTTCAGTGAAATTTGACGGTGTCTTGCATGAGTTCAGTACCATTCCCGGAGTTCATGAGGATGTTACAGACATCATACTGAACCTCAAAGAGATCAAACTGAAAGTCCTTGAGGGAGAGGAAGCGGTCATACATCTCGCGAGAGAAAAGGAAGGCCCGGTAAAGGCCTCGGATATCGATACCCACGACCTCGTGGAAATATTAAATCCCGACCAGCATATCGCAACGCTGAATAGGGCAGCGAAACTCAATATGGAGATGGTGGTTCGATGTGGGAAGGGATATGTGCCTGCCGAGCGGAATAAGACAAAAGACATGGATATCGGCATGATCGCGATTGACGCCATATTTTCACCCATTCAAAAGGTGAATTTCGTGGTGACGAACGCCCGCGTGGGACAAATTACAGACTACGATAAATTGACCATTGAGGTCTGGACGGACGGGAGCGTATTGCCCGAAGACGCCTTGGCGTACGCGGCAAAAATCCTGAAGGAACAGATGACTCCTTTCATTAATTTTGAGGAAGAGCCTGAACCCATTGAAGAGGAAGAAGAAGAAGAGGAGGAGAAACTGAATGAGAATCTGTTCAGGCCTGTTTCTGAACTGGAGCTTTCAGTGCGGTCTGCCAATTGTCTGAAAAATGCAAACATTACGTTAATCGGCGAACTGGTTCAGAAAACAGAGCAGGAAATGCTCAAGACAAAGAATTTTGGAAGAAAATCTCTCAACGAGATCAAGTCCATCCTTGAAGAAATGGGTCTTTCACTCGGGATGAAATTGGAGAACTTTCCCCCCGCAGAACTCCTTGAGGAAGATGCTGAAGAGGGAGTAGAAAAGGAAGAGGAAAAGAAAGATGAGGCATAGGAAGGCGGGAAAGGAGTTAAGCCGGAATACCAGTCATCGAAGAGCCATGTTGAGAAATATGGTTACTTCTTTGTTCAAGTATGAGCAGATAGAGACAACGGACACCAAGGCAAAGGCCATACGCCCTATCGCAGAAAAAATGATTACCCTGGCAAAGCGGGGAGACCTCCACGCCAGACGCCAGGCCCTTTCCTATATGCAGGACAAGACAGTGACCCATCGTCTTTTTGAGGAAATAAAGGATAGATATCTTGACAGACAGGGTGGTTATGTGAGAATCGTCAAGAAGGGATTCCGAAAAGGAGATGGAGCACCGGTATCGATTGTTCAGCTCTTGCCGGCCGAGGAGGGGAAAAAGGAGAAGAAAAAGAAGGGGAAAAGAAAGAAGGCTGAAAAGGCCCCATCCAGCAAGGCTGAAAAAGGGACCAAAAAGGGAGCCTCGTCCGTTCCCGCAAAGGAGGAAATACCCGAGATCGAAAAAGCTGTGGAGCCCCGCGGCCGCGGGAACACAGCTGATGAACCCAAGGGAAGTGAGGAGGCTTGATTCCCTCTTTTCCCGAGAGAAAAACAACATTATAGGAATTTGGTTTATGGTTGGAAGTGGGATAACTGAAAAACCTCCTTGTCATTACTGTTGGCAAGGAGGTTTTTTTTGTGCGGGACCGGCAAAAGGAGTCATCGGTGGCAGAATTCAATCATAAGGATCTTCTGGGGATGGGGCAGTTGTCCGTGCAGGATATTGAGCTTATCCTGGATACCGCGGAATCGCTCAAGGTCATATCTACCAGGGATATCAAAAAAGTACCTACCCTGCGCGGGAAGAGCGTTGTGCATTTTTTCTACGAGCCGAGCACGAGGACGAGAACGTCATTTGAGATAGCAGCGAAGCGTTTGAGTGCCGACACCGTGAGTTTGTCTGCTTCGACCAGTAGCATGGTCAAAGGTGAAACCCTCATTGATACTGCCAGGAACCTCCAGGCAATGAGTCCTGATCTTATCGTGCTTCGCCATTCGTCAACCGGCGCATCGCATTTACTGGCCCGGGAAATCAGCGCTTCAGTCATTAATGCCGGCGACGGCATAAACGAACACCCGACACAGGCCCTCCTTGATCTTTTTACCATCAGGGAACGGAAAGGGAAGATCAGAGGCTTGAAAGTGGCCATTATCGGCGACATCGCGCACAGCCGGGTGGCGAGGTCCAACATCCTGGGACTGACCAAGATGGGCGCTGAAGTGACGGTAGCGGGTCCTCCTACGATGATGCCCGTGGATATAGAGACACTTGGGGTAAACGTGGTCCTGAATCCCCATGAGGCCGTCAGGGGCAAAGATGTGATTATGCTTCTTCGAATCCAACTGGAACGGCAGAGCGCGAAGATTTTCCCCGGTATACGGGAATACGCGAGATTTTTCGGCCTCGACCGCAAACTCATTTCCCGGGCGAAAAAAAACGTTATTGTGATGCACCCCGGGCCCATTAATCGTGGGGTGGAAATCATTCCTGACGTGGCTGACGGGCCGTATTCTGTTATCCTTGACCAGGTGTCAAACGGGGTTGCTGTGCGGATGGCATTGCTGTATCTTCTCATTGGAGGAAAACAAAGTGTCGACTTGGATTAAGGGAGGAGAACTGGTTGACCCGGAAAAGGGGGTTCTGGAACAGTGCGATATCATCATTGAGCGGGGAAGGATTTCAAAAATTCTGCCCCACGGTGTTTTCAGAGAGCAGGGGCCACGGTTAAGCGTTATTGACGCATCAGGAAGGCTGGTCACCCCCGGGCTTATGGACATGCACGTGCATTTGCGGGAACCGGGGGAAGAATATAAAGAGACTATCGCAACAGG
>JAFDGR010000340.1 GCA_019309145.1 Deltaproteobacteria bacterium
GAATAGCATTAATGGAACCGTGAATAACGATAGCGATATCGTGGACTATACTGACGGCAACTACACCGTGACATTCTTGATAACCGAATACGACTTTCAGAATGATGTCGTGGTACGGGAGATCAACATCACGGCAAATAAGACTGGTTATGAATCTCAAGAGATCGTGTTTAACTGGACTACCTCTGAGAATCTCACGGAGTTCACGCTTGACACGCCAATCACGCAAAACACGACCTACAGCGATCAGCTCCTGCTGGAGTTCACTTATAATTATACTTCTTCGGGGAATCCCGTTCTAAATCCTGATAACATATCGGTGATCATTGATGATAATCCCGCGTGGGAATATACGATGAAATACAATGGTACTGGCGAGAACTATTACATCTATCTGAACACGTCAGATGACTACGGTTTCGGTACTCATTCGCTTGATGCTTTCGCTCAAAAATACGGACATCGCAACCACACGATCTTGAACGTACAATGGAACATCACGGAAGCGAGCACGCTCGGAACGTGCTTGAATGGTTCTTCGTGGGGAACTACGTATTATAATCACAGCTATTTTGCAACCTTTAATTGGTCTTATTCAATCAATGGTTCCACGGTCTTGAATCCAGATACCGCAATTTTGGAAGTGGTTGGAGAGAAGAACGAGACGTTGCTCTATGATTCCGTAACGGATCTTTATAACATCACGCTCAATACGACCGATGTCAACGCATACGGAGGGTTTGGAACAAAAAACATAGTGGTGTATTTCGAAAAATTCGGGCACTTCAACGAAACAATATCAGGGATCACTTGGAGGATTGCTGAAGCGCCGACATCCATCGAGGACTTCCACGGAAATTGCACGAACGGAACGCTCATCAATGCATTTGGCAATCAAACGAGCTTGGGTACGTATTACTGGCCCGTGAATTTCACGTTCGATTTCATGTATAATCGGAGCGAAGGCGTGCTCGATGATGCCGTGGCAAATGTTTCTACAGTGAACGAAACAGGACATGAAATATTTAACAAGGTAATCACCTATGATTCGGCTAGTGGTTACTATAACTTCACCTTGAACTACTCGGAACTCGGATTTCGTCACATGGGGCTACAAACGATCACCGTTCGGGTGAACATCTCGAAGTTTGGCTTTACGGAACAATACTTCACGTTTAACATCACTTATGACGTGGCAATTACCGAAATTGCCGAATTCTTCGTGAACTCATCAATGGGAACCTATGAAGGGTATCCAGGGAATAGCACGGATATCGGGTACATTTATTATCCCGAAACCCTGAACATTTCTTTCAGGTACAATTGGTCAAGCGGGTCAATCGGCAATGCTGTCGTGAATTGTTCGATCGATGGACAGGTGAACACGTCCATAACAATCGATTACTTGAACGGATATTACAACCTGACATTAAATTACGAAGAACTCAACTTTGCTTTTGCAGGGTTGCAGCAAATTCAGGTCGTGCTTAACATTTCAAAGACGGGTTATGCGCCCCAGTTCTTCAATTTCACGCTGACATACACGCGAACTCCGATGGAAACGTGGATTTTCACGAATGCAACGCAGGTCGGAAATTATCACACGTTAAGGTTTGACCAGGACCTGAACGTCACCGTATTTCTCTACAATCAGCGTACAGGACCTTCTGCTCCAATCGCAGGTGCGGAAGTCAACATGACGATAAATGGAATTGTCGTTACCATGCAAGACTTGGGCGGTGGTTGGTATCACGAAAACTTCACGGCGAACCTCCCTGTAGGGAACTATACTCTGGACATCGATGCCCAGGCTGCGGGTTATGAATTGCACACCAATCAATCTCAAATCATCGAGTTCAACGAAACGCTTTCGATGTTGACGATCAATGCGACCGCCTTGCAGGTATTACATTACGGGGATTCATTCTTTGTAAATCTCACGTATTGGGACACGTATTGGAATAGACCCATTCTTGAAGCCAACATATCGAGCAGCCTGAATGCTTATTCCGTGGGAACGAATGCTTCGGGCAATTACACGTTTCGAGTGGAATTGGATAATACTATGATCGGTCAACTAACCGCGGCAGGAGTATATACCATTACTTTCACTGCGAGCCACAAGAATCACACGGTTGCAATTAACAACACCCTTCAGGTGGAAATCTGGGGTGATACGGGATATGAATTGTACAACAGCACGGACGGAGTTCAGGAAGTCATCGGGCAGGACTTGACAGCAACAAAGAACTTCACGGTTTACGAAGAGGAAACGAGTCTAATCTTCCTAAATTATACTTCAATTAACTTCACGACAATTGCGCTAACTGGAGCAACGATCACTACTAATTGGACTAATACTTGGACATTGGCAGCGTTTGGCACGCAAGGAGTTTATTTACTCAAGTTCAACACGTTGGGCTTGACTGGCAACGAGCATTGGGTTCAAGTAAACATTTCTCAAAATTATTACGAGAACCAGACTATCAACATCCTGATATGGATCATTCCGAAGATAGGCGTGTCGATCACGTTTGGCTCTTTGCCATCTGTTGTCGTTCAAGGGAGTTCCCTGACAGTTCAATTATCCGTGAATACAACGCTAGGTAACCCCATAGCCGGAGGAACCGTGTACTTGTATGTCAATGGAAAGCCCACCGAAACTTTAACGACTGATGCCAACGGAGCGGCGGAAGCATCCATCATCGTTCCTGCCGGCACCAAGCTAGAAATAAGTGCGGAATACATCGGAAATTACTCCACGAGTGCAAAAACCGTAGCCTATCCTG
>JAFDGR010000084.1 GCA_019309145.1 Deltaproteobacteria bacterium
GGCCTTTATCCTGGACAGGATCTTCAGATACTTCGGTCTGCACGGCCAATCTGTTCTTCCCATGGTAATTGGCGGTCTGTATGTCGGCGGCTGCGCCATACCGGGAGTCATGGCCTGCCGTGCCATGAAGGATGAGAAGGCCAGGATGGCTACTATTATGATTGTTCCACTCATGAATTGTCTCGCCAAAATCCCTTTCTATGTACTGCTGATCGGGCTATTTTTTGCGGCTCACAAAGGTATGGCCATGTTTTTTATAGCCACCATTACCATTATCATAGCCCTCACCGTAGCAAAGATATTAAATTTTACCGTGCTCAGGAAAAGAGAAAGCGCGCCATTTATACTTGAGATGCCAACTTATCATTTACCCACCATCCAGGGAGTGCTCCGCCGCTGCCTGGAACGAACATGGCTCTTTGTCAAAAAGATTATCACCATCGTTATTGTAGTGTCTGT
This sequence comes from Deltaproteobacteria bacterium, assembly GCA_019309145.1. Taxonomy (GTDB): domain Bacteria; phylum Desulfobacterota; class DSM-4660; order Desulfatiglandales; family Desulfatiglandaceae; genus B46-G9. The sequence continues at coordinate 460 of JAFDGR010000084.1, forward strand.
CATTGTCTATGTGCTCATATACTTCCCCGGTATAAGCAAAGAGAGAAAATCCTATTACATGAACCAGGCCGATCAGGCAAGACAGGGCTTCTTAAAGAAAATAGGAAAAGACAACCCCTACGCCCCTCTTCTGGCCGGAGATAACTGGATGGAATTTGCAACATATTGGGGAGATTATAAAAAGGCAAAGATGGGGGCCAAGGGAAAAAAGGCAAAGGAGGCTATTGATCAGGAATTCAAAGAAAAAAACCTTGAGTTTTTCAAGATCGTAAAAAGGGGAAAATATAAAGTCAAAGGTGAGATGATAAAAGATAAATATGCCAGGAAGGTCTACAATGCCTATAAAAAGCTGAGTAAAACCACAAATAAACTTCAAAGGGAAATAAAAGAAGAGACAATTATGACCAGTTACATGGGCCGTGCCGGACGTTTTATAGAGCCCTTAACTAAGTGGGCAGGTTTTAACTGGCGCGTAAATATTGCCCTTATGAGCGCATTTGCGGCCAAGGAGAGCAGCGTGGCGACCTTAGGGGGTATTTATCAATCCCCGCCAGGGGAAAAAGAAGAGACCCTGGAGAAAAGAATGAAGGAAAAAGAAAAGGGTTGGACGGCGCTTCATGTGCTGGCCATAATGCTCTTTATGGCCATGTATCCTCCCTGCATTCCCACCTTGCTGATGGTCAGGCTTGAGACTGGAAGCACAAAATGGATGCTCTTTGCTGCATTTTATCCAATTGTTTTGGGGATAATAATAGCCATTCTTGTCTTCACAGGCGGCTCATTATTAGGACTTTCCGGACTTCAGGCAATGGCTGCTTTTTATATTTTGGCCTTAATTCTTCTTGTATTGATGGGACTAATAAAGAAAGAACCAGAATTCACTTAAGAAAGGAGGTGTTACAATGAGAAAAGCGCTTTTAATTTTTTCAGGATGCCTGGTGCTGGCACTATTTTTGATCTCTCTCTCCTACGCCCACACCCCGCTCTGCTCGTGCTCGGACGAGGGCGACGGCACAATTCTGTGCGAGGGAGGATTTTCTGATGGCTCCTCGGCAGCCGGGGTAACAATGAAGGTAGTGGGCGCTGACGGAAAGGTGCTCATAGAAGGAAAAATGAACGAGGATAGTGAGTTCACCTTCAAGAAACCTGAAGGTCCATACAAGGTCATCTTTGATGCCGGTCCCGGCCACGCAGTAGAAGTGCCGGGTGAGGAGATCACGGAATAGGGATTTAGGATCCGCAGATTACACGGATTAGATGGAGCTGTTTTTTGATAATTTGTGGAAATCAGCGTAATCAGTGGATGGAATTGAGGAATTAATGATGGATAACAATTAACGAATAACGAAGGAGGATGAATTATGAAGAGATTAGTATTCTTATTGTCTTTAATTATGGTCTTTGCATTGAGCGCCCCGGCTTATGCCCATTTTCAAATGATCTACAGCCCGGAGAGTGTTCCGAAATCAAAAAAACTTAATCTAAAGCTTGTCTTTACCCATCCCTTTGAAGCGGGGCATACTATGGACATAGGGAAGGATGAAAAAGGCAAGATCCATCCACCCATAGCCTTTGGAGAGATGCATAAAGGTAAGAAAAAGGACCTGCTCAATAAGCTAAAACCGGTTGCCTTTACAAGCCTGACAAATACTGGAAGGGCATATGAGGCCGATGTAAGATTGAAGGGAATGGGAGATCATATCTTCTATTTTGTTCCTGCGCCGTACTATGAAGGTTCAGAGGATATCTATATCCAGCACTGCACCAAGGTCATGTTCAATGTAGCAGGTGCGCCAACGGATTGGGACCAACCCGTAGGTGATCCTCTGCCGGTGGAGATTGTCCCTCTCGACAAACCCTATGCCCTCTGGGTCGGAAATGTCTTCAGAGGCATTGTGACCTGCAAAGGAAAGCCGGTTCCTTATGCCGAGATAGAAGTAGAATATCTGAACCATGATATTAAAGGCAATGCCTTTGTTAAGGAGGCCAAGGTGGAAGCTCCCCACGATGCCCTGATTACCATGACCATAAAAGCAGATGTAAACGGTGTATTTGCATTTGGTATTCCCAAGGCAGGCTGGTGGGGATTTGCAGCCCTTGGCGCTGGAGGAGATCTGAAACACAACGGCAAGGAGCTGTCCCAGGACGCCGTGATCTGGGTCCAGGCCAAGGACATGAAATGAAATCGTCAGGGTTGCCAGGCATAAAGGCCGGCCGCCCTGAACTCCTCCGGCATCATGGGGCCGAGGGCGGGACAAGTGAAGGCGCAACAAGGCTCATGAAAGGGCGGGCCTGTTGCGCCTTTTTATTTGAATCAGGGAGGAGATAAAGAACCGGCCACGGGCAGCCCGAGGTCGAATCTATTTATACCTTAGTAGGTATTGTCGGCAGATACGAAAGCATTTACCTTTTGAAACAAACATATAAGGAGGAAAGATATCATGAGAGTTTGGAAGAAGTTGAGGTTATGTTGCATATTAGCAATCTCAGGAATTTTTGTATTGGCAGGCAATGGATTTGGTTACGAGATTAACGACAAATTGAGTATCGGGGGGATAATTGCCGGGGAATGGCAGTATCAGGATATCAACGATGCCCCTGACTTTGACAGCAAGGGAAGGGGCGCCATGGTCTTCCAGCCGGAGATCAGCTTTACCCCCACCGACTCGGACGAGCTCTTTGCATGTTTCGGATTCGGGGCAGGAAACGGATTGATGGAAGAGGGTAAATCCCCCTTCATTCTGGCGCCATGGGCGGCCGACGTGCAGGATGACTACAAAGACATCAGCGGCAGAAACCGCGATTACCTGCTCACGGCCTGGTACAAGCACACGTTCAGCTTCAGCGAGGACCACACCCTGGGGCTTACGGGCGGCATCATCAACGCCGGCGACTACATGGATGAAAACGCCTTTGCCAATGACGAGTTCTCCCAGTTCATGAACGAGGCCCTGGTGAACGGCCCCAACGCGTTTTTGCCCTCCTATGACATCGGTGGAGCTGTAGAGTGGGAGATCGGCGGTTTTTCCATAAAAGGCGTTGCCATGGCCATGGGGACCAATGATGAAGAGGGAGAGTTTGAGGAACCATACAACTTTTATGGAATGCAGATTGCTTACGCCGTGGATTTTGGGTTGGGTGAAGGAAACTATAGGCTGATTGTGGACACCACCAGCAGTGCTTTCAGCAATGTGGCAGGCACAAAAAAGGAACGGCTGAGTTGCGCCATGATCTCTTTTGACCAGCAATTAGGGGAAATCTTGGGGGCGTGGATCCGGTTCGGATGGCAGGACGACGAGGCGGCCATTGATTATAAAGACATCTATACCGGTGGCTTAAACATAAGTGGAAACCTCTGGGGCCGTGAATGCGACAACATCGGGATCGGTTACGGTCACTTGAGGGGGGGCAACCTGGATGTGGACCACACGGACGTGTTTGAGATTTACGGCCGGTTTGCCCTGAACGACATTTTCGCGGTCACGGGAGACGTGCAGTACATGAAGGACTCAATGAAGGTGGGTGACAGCCCCGATGGCTGGATCTTTGGGCTGCGAATGACAGCGGAATTTTAGTGCAATTAAAGATAGGCCTTAACTTACTCTCTCCAAGGCCTGAGAGGATGGGGGGCACTTCGCCGGTTGGCAATGTGTCCCTCTCCCTCATAAACAGAGAGCCCTGGGCGCAATAAGCGTCGCCATTTTTGTCCATCTTGCCATCAGAAGCGGCAAAGGCGCAGACGCACTACGATACTTCAAGTCCTTGCCAACGCCGCAGATTCGGTAAAATCGGCGCTCCCGGAGGGTAAACTATTTTCAAAAACCGCAGCCTTTATGGCCGTATTCAAATCGATGCGTGTCACGCAAGCACAACCTTCCTATAATTCGGTGATATTAAAAGCATAATTTCCTTTTTGAAAATAGTTTATGCAGGTTTTCGGTATAAGTTTTTTGTTTAAATATTTGCCCGGTTTAAGCGCACTTATCCCGCTGCTTGCCGACTCTTGATTTTAAGTTGGAACAAATTCATCCTCCTTGACACGATAAAAGCCTTGACGCAGGCATGAAGATGCCTATATACTTTTCTCCCGAGCGAGGATGAGATTTCTCCCTTAGGATGAATCTGGACTTTATGACGCCATGAAGGTGTCAATCCAGCCAACGAAGCGCAAATTCTCCGATAATGAGGCCACGAAGGCCGGGGTGTGGGAAGCAGCCCGGTGTTCGTGGCCTTTTTTTGTCAACTCTCCGTTCTACAGGCCTGTCACAGGGAAAAACGGGCGGAGGGTTTCCGGAGAAAACCATTTATGAGGTAAATGATTGATGCGGTCTGCAAACAGATATTTAAAGACCCTGGTATTGGCCTTTGTTTGTCTCCTTGGGGTCAGCCTCGGACCATCAAGCGCTGCGAAGGATTCTCCCCTGGCGGTTAAGCAGACATCAGAACGCACTGTTGCAATCGATGTGCAGACCCAAAAGGCCGTGGATGAATGGGCGGTGGAAGAAAAGCAACTCCTGACGAAAATCGATCGAAATGAGCGGGCACTCAAACGGAGCGCTTGGGAGCAGAAGAAGACCGGGGAATATCTTGCCACGCTTGAAAAAAAGATGGTCGAACTGAGGGAAAAGGCCGCGGAAATGGAAAAGATCAACGCGGAACTTCTCCCGATCCTGGATTGCGGTCTTGAAAGACTGGCCACATTTGTGCAGGGCGACCTCCCTTTTGACAAGGCCGGACGTCTCAAGAGGATAGAGAATGCGGCCAATACCCTCAACGATCCTGATATGGATCTTCTGGCCAAGACCCGAGCCCTTTTTGATGCGGTTGCGCGGGAAACGGATTTCGGCTATTCAGTGGATATCCAAGAGACCGAGGTTGAAATTGAGGGGCGCCCGATTCGCGTGAACCTGTTGAAAGTGGGGCGAGTGGGGCTTTATGCCCTGACCATGGACGCTGAAAAGGCCTATGTCTGGAATGGCCAGCAGAACAGATACCTCCCGGTGAACAGCAGTGTCAGGGCCATTGATGAGGCCGTCCAAATCGTCGAACGGATTCGCATCGTTGAACTGACCAAGCTGCCCATGGGAAGACCTGCTAAGGCCCCTGCTGCGGGAGGTGGTCGCGATGAATAGGATGATTTGGATCGGAGTGCTTCTGGTCGGTCTGGCAGCAGAGGCATGGGCTGAAAATCCGTTTGAGAAGGTCGCTTCGGATATCAAATCCGAATATCGGGATGCGCGGAAAGAACAAAGGCTGACCCTTGAAGAAATCAAAAAACGCCGCCAGGCGCTCCAACAGAAGCTGGCCACTCTGGAGGCGGAGCTTACGGCAGCTTCCGAGACGCTTGCCGTCCATCGGAAGCGACTCGAGAAGCTGTCTCAAGAGCGGGATGAGATCACCAAAGAGGTCTCCCGTCGGCTGGCAGACAACAAGGAACTGAGCATTTTGTTCATAAACCATGCCCGCAACTTTCTGGCCCTTGCCGAACGAAGTCCTTACAGCGCTGAAAGGCCTGATCGGCTTCAAGAACTGCAATCTTTCGTGGATACGCATCGCGTCTTTCGGTTGAAGGATCTGAAGGCTCTGCTCGAGTTTTCGTTTGAGGATATGGCAGCATCTCGAGAAAAAGTCGTTTACAAAGGGATGATAGTGGACCGCAGTGGAAATGAGACCACGGGGGAGATTATTCGATTGGGCCATCTTCCGGCCATATATCGTACGGAAAAACATGTCGGATACCTGAGCCTGAGCCCGGCCTCGGGCCGTCTCCTGATGAGTCCCAGCCCCTCCTATTGGGTGCGGCGAAACCTTCTTGACTACTTTGAAGAAAAAACCGGGGACGTGTATACCGACATCTCCGGGGGCGCCGCCATTGGGCAGTTGGCCCGTCGCGTCACCTTGATGGATCAACTGAGAAGCGGCGGTGTGCTCGTGGTGCCCATTCTCCTGGTGGGGCTGGTGGCCTTGGCCCTGACTATCGAACGGCTGATCTTCCTGGGAAAGGTGCGTCACAACACGGACGCACTCATGACCCGGGTCACCGAGCTGGTGGGCGACGGCGATATCGAGGGGGCTGTGAAGGCCACTTATCCCCACCGGGACCGTCCTACGGGCCGGGTGTTGATGGCGGGTCTGCAGCACCGGGGCGACCCGAGCGAGGTGGTCGAAAGCGCACTGTCGGAAGCCATGCTGCGGGAGGCCCCCAGATTGGAGCGTTTCCTGGGCGCCCTGAAGGTCTGCGCTGCGGTGGCGCCCCTGCTGGGTCTGCTCGGCACGGTCACCGGGATGATCAACACCTTCCAGGTTATCACGACCCATGGAACAGGGGATCCCCGGTTGATGGCCGGCGGCATCAGCGAGGCCATGGTCACCACCCAGGTTGGTCTGGCCGTAGCCATTCCGGTCATGATTGTCGCAGCCTTTTTAGGGAGACGTGCCCGCAATTTGTCCCAGGACATGGAAGAAAAGGGCCTTGCGCTTATGGGGGCATTGCTGCGGCTGCGAACCAATGGCGAAAATCTGGCGGCGTGAGAGTGAGAGGAAACGGAACATGGAGATCTTTGGCATTTTTTGGGAGCTTGTTGAAACCGGCGGCCCAATCATGATTCCCATCGGGCTGATTTCCCTCTGGATGTGGACGCTGATCGTCTTGAAGGCCGAATGGATCTTGAGGGTCAAGCGCAGGCCGCTCCTGACGAGCGATGCCCTCAGGTGCCTGGAGGAAGAAGGCGGTCTCAAGAAGGAAGCTTGCTGTCCAAGAGCGGGCGCCCTGACCTTCTTTCTGCAGCACTATTTCAGGGGTAAAGCCTTTTTGTGCGGAGAGGCGGATCAGCTCCTTTTCGAAGTGGCGATTCGTCGCCAGGTTCAAGGGCTCTACCGCCATATCCCGACCATTATGATATTGGCGGCAACCGCGCCGCTCTTGGGTTTGCTCGGTACGGTGAGCGGTCTGGTGGAGACCTTTCGGGTTATCGGCATCTATGGGATGGGAAATGCCCAGGCCATGGCCTCGGGGATCAAAGAAGCCATGATCACCACCCAGGCGGGGTTGCTGGTGGCCATCCCCGGCATTTTGGCGGGCCAGGCCATGCGAAAAGAGATTCGCAATATCCATCAGAATGTCCTCGTGTTTCACAAGGCCGTATCCCAATGGCTTGAAAAGGAGTGGCAGAAATGCTCCGTTTAGGCGGTATCGCGGCAGCGGCAACTCAGGAAGAAGACGGCGGCGACGTGGAAATCAACATGATGCCGTTGATCGACATGATCTTCATCCTGCTCATCTTTTTTCTGGTGACGGCTAGTTTTGTTCGGGAATCGGGCGTGGAGGTGAACCGGCCCGAGGCGGCGACGGCCGAAAAAAAAGAGTCCGCCGGCATGGTGGTGGGCGTCACCCGGGAAGGACACATTTTCATCGACGGTCAGCAGGTGGACCTCCGGCGGGTCCGCGCTCTGGTGGAGATCTTTCTGGTTGAAAACGCAAAGGGCGGGGTCATCATCGACGCTGACGAATCGTGTCCCACCGGACGCTTGGTGGCGGTGATGGACCAATGCCGCATGGCCGGTGCAGAGAACATTGCAGTTGCGGCCAGGAGGAAGGAGTGAGGCGACTCGGGCCCATAGGAGGAAACCATCTCCGGTTGCCTTTCCTGGTCGCGGGGGCCGCATTGATCAGCATGGGGATCTTTGCCCTTGTTCCCTTGTTGTTGCGCCAGACACCCTACCAACCGCACCTTCCCGGGGCCTCCTATGCCCTCCTGATCCCCGTGAAACCGGAGCCGGCCGCGGATCCCATGCAACCCGAGCATGACCCGGAGCCGCCACCCGAGGAGCCGGAGCCGCCGGAGCCGGAGATCGAAGTTAAAACACGGGATATTCCTGAGATCGAGCCGCCGGAATTGGAACCCCCCGAGATGGAGCCGATCGAGGCCGCCCGTGAACCCCTGGACATGACCCCTTTGAAGGCCCTGAACCTGGAGCCGCCTGTTCCCCAACCGCCGCAGATCCGAACGCCGGCCCTCCATGTTGTTTCTCTGAGTGCACTGCCGGCCCGGTCCAGCCCCATGAATTTGAAGGTTGATCTCAGGGTGGGAAAGGCACCTGTGCCCAGGGCCGTTGCACGACCGCCGGTCCCCCCAAAACCGGTAAATACGAAGGCGCGGTTTGGCATGGATGAGGTGGATCAGAAGCCGGTCAGCATTGCAGTGCTCAAACCCTACTATCCTTTCAGCGCCAGACGAAGGGGCATCGAAGGTTATGTTACCGTTCGGTTTTTGGTGGATAGAATGGGAAAGGCCCGGGAACTGACCATCCTCGATGCCAAACCGCCAGGCGTTTTTGATCGGGCAGTGCAAAAGACAGTGCCCCGGTGGCGGTTCAAACCCGGGAAAAAGGCCGGGCGACCAGTGGATACCTGGGTCCGGATGACCATCCGATTTGAACTGGGTGACGATGCGTAAGATTGGGATTATCATCCTTATTGCTTTGGCGGGCATCCTTGCGCCATGGATGTGGGCCGAAGGCTCCGAACCTGCCCGCTGTCCCCGGAACCCTAAGCCCATGTCCGAAGCCCTTTATTCCGTGATCACCGAGGCGGAAAGGGCTGCCGGGGCCGGCGATTTTCAAGGCGCGGCCGCAATCGTGGAAAACTGCCTTGAAAAGCACACAGGGGAAACCCATCCGTATCCTTACTATGATCTGGGTTATTTCCTCCACAGGGCCGGGAAACGCGATGCGGCCATTAGTTACTTGCGAAAATCGGTCAAACTGAATCCCTGCTTCAACGAGGCCTGGCAGCTCCTCGCGTTCCTCCATCAGGAAGCCGGGCAATACAAACAGGCTGCAACTGCCCTCGAAAAGGCGGCAGCCATCACCAAGGACCCCCGGATGTGGTATCAGACGGCGGTGCTCTGGCTGGATGCCGCTCTTCCCAAGAAGGCATTGGCCATACTGGAGAAGCTTGACCACGAGCACCGGAAGGAGACAGACTGGTATGTGGCGGCGGCGCGCGCCCATCAAGATCTGAAACAGAGCGCCCGTGCTGCTGAAGCCTTTGAATCGGCATATGCCTTGTCCAAGGATCCCGAACATTTATATCAATGCGCCATCTTCTGGCTGGAAGCCGAAAAGCCGGGGAAGGCTCTGCCGCTGCTCAAACAGTTGACCAAGACGGCCTCTCCGAAATCCTACTGGCTGGTGGCCTTATCCAACACCCTGAAGGCGCTAAAGAAAAAGGAAGAAACGGCCCGGGCCATGGAACGGGCAGCCAGAATCAGTAGAGATCCCAATCTCTACTTCCATGCGGCCTACCTCTGGCTCGAGGCAAACCGGCCCAAAAAGGCGCTGTTGCTGTTGGAGAAGCTGGCCAAACGAAAGTGCCCTCAGGTGGAATGGCTTCTTGCCCTTGCCAACACCTACATGATGCTCGATCAAATCAAAGCGGCCGCCATCACCATGGATCGGGTGGTCCAGTTAGACCCAAAACCGGAATATCTCTACAATGCAGGGGTGTTGTGGCTCCAGGCCGAACAGCCCCGGAAGGCGCTCCGTCACCTCCTCCCTCTGTGTAAACGGCCCCCTGCAAAAGCCGAGTGGTTTGTAGCTCTGGCCCACGCATGGTTGGGGCGGAAGAAGGTTGTGAAGGCCGCAAGGGCCATGGAACAGGCCGCACACATCAGCGGAAAGCCGAATCATTTCTATTCCGCTGCCGGCCTTTGGCTTCAGGCGGAGCGGCCCCGAAAGGCCCTTCCTCTGCTGGAAGGTCTTGCGAAAAAACCCAAACCCAAGGCCAAATGGCTGGTGCTCTTATCCGAGACCTGGCTTCGCCTGGAACACGTGCCCAACGCAGCCCAGGCCATGGAACGGGCCGCAAAGATCAGCCGCAAGAATGAACATACTTTTCGAGCCGCCCGGCTTTGGCTGGAGGCGGATCGCCCGCACCGGGCCTTGCCGCTCCTGGAAGGGCTGGCTCAGCGCGCATCTCCCTTGGGGGAATGGTATATCGCCCTTTCCAACTGCCACCTGATGCTGCAGAAGCCGGAAAAGGCGGCCCGGGCCATGGAAAGAGCAGCAGAAATCACGCAAAAAGGAGAGGACTATTACCGGGCCGGCATGCTCTGGCTACAGGCCGGAAACAGCGCAAAGGCTATATCTCTTCTCCGGATCTGTGCCGCCAGCGAACCGGTGGAACAAAAATGGCTGGTGAGCCTGGCCCAGCCCCTCATCGATTCCGGACGGGACCGGGATGCCTTGGCGGTGATGGAAAAAACGGCCCTGACAGACAAAAAGGTCTCGCCAAATGTAAGATACCAGGGGGCCGTCCTCTGGTTGCATCTTAAGCGGCCCCGAAAGGCATTGCCGATCCTGAAGATCCTCTGTGCGTGCCGGAAGGGTCCGGCCCTGGACTGGCTCGTAAGCCTGGTGAAGACCTACGTGGAATTGGAGCAAATGGTCAAGGCGGAAAAGGGATTGGAGCACCTTCTCGCCTTGTATCCGGAAAACCCTAAGGCCTGGCGGTTGGCTGTCTGGGTGGGACTCCAGCAGGCCGATTATGCCAAGGCTGCTGCTGCCATGGCCGTGGCAGTTCGTCTCGGCCCCCCCGATGCCGATCAGATGAAGGAGCTGGCGGATCTGTATCATATGGCCGGTGTGCCTATGAAAGCGGCCGCCGCGCTCCAAAAGACATGGAAGGAAAATCCGACCGCTGACGACTGGGACCGCCTGGTCAATACCTACCTGAGCGGCTATCGCTATGAAATGGCTCTGGCATCAGCAAAGTCCGCCGTAGCGGCTGAAGAGACGGCTGAGCGCTGGGAAACCGTGGGGGCCATCGCCTTTCGCCTGCAACGATTTGAGGAGAGCTACGATGCCTACCGCCGCAGCGCCGACCTGACGCCTGATGCGGACATTCGCCTCAAGGCCGGATATGCGGCATTGAAGATGGACAACCTGGATGAAGCCGCCCGCCTGTTCAAGGAGGCGATGCGTCGGGCCGGGAAAAACAGCCGAACGGCTTATGAGGCCCATCGGAACCTGGTCTTCATCAGGAAGATGAATGCCTTTCGCGAAAAAAAAGCGGGTAGCCTGATCTCTCCCGGCAGAAGGGAGGATCAGGTCTTCATTTCTGATCTCGCTTCTTGCTCATCCACCAAAGGAGGCACCCTGAAATTCCGAAAATGATGCATACGCCCATCAAGGCCTTTACAGGTTTCGAGAGCGCATTTCTGGTGGAAGGACCGGTTCGCTTTTCTCCCATTACCAGGCTTTTCGGGTCGATAGGAACAGCGAGTTCAAGCCTGTGGCCCATCCCGTCGTCTACAATGACTTCCCAGTCGCCGTTTCCATCGGGGAAAAAACAGAATCGGCCGTTCCGGTCCGTTCGGCCGGTCTGAAAATCCAGTCCCTTTCCAGGAGGCCGTATCGTTACCTTTGCATAACTCATGACCTCGTCTGTGTCATACTGTGCCGTGATGCAGATTCCTCCCCTGTCGATGGTTCCTTTGACGCCGTGGGCATAGAGCGGAGAGGAGATCAAGGCAAGTATGAGCAGCAGGAGAAATCTATTTTGCTTTGGCCAGTTCTTCATTGATAATTCTATAACTGACGGGCATCATTTCACATCAAACGTGATGGTAGCGTTATACTTTTGAGTGTCGCATTCCTTTTTATCGTGATACGGGATTTCATGGGTTACGGAGAGAAACCATTTCCCCTTTTCCACGAGTCCGAGCCCGGCCATCCCCTTTTGGTCGGTCTTGACCGTCAGGGCGAACGTGTGGGGTTGATCCGAAAACCCGGCGTAAGTGGCATTGACCGTAGCATCCGCAAGGGGTTTTCCATTAAAAAGAACCCTTATTGGAAAATCAGAACCCCGTTTAAGGCCCAACGGGTTTTCCATGGGGATGATTTCAAGGGGATCTTCCACCGCTTGAACCGGCATTTTCGCGTGGTCTCCCGCATAAAGAAAGGTTTTGCCCCGAAGGTCGTAATGAAAACAGGAGACCACCTGTTTGAAACTGTTCTTGGGGCCCATTTTATACCCCTGGGTGGTTTTGCTCACGAACCCGGGATGAACATTTCCGGAAATCACATAAACGCCCTCCTCGGGCGGCACAAATTGAAATATGGTTTTTGAAATCTGTTTCAAGGGGATTTTTTTGCCGTCCGGAGCGAGGGCAAAAACCTCATTCAACATCCCCTCTTTCATTTCCGTATCCCTGGGGAATTTGTGTCCCCAACCCAATTCAATTGTTACCGGTTTCCCAACGTCCCAGTGGCGGCCATCCACATTGAACCACAGGGAGTGGGCCCCCGCCAGTGTGCCGGAACAAAGAAACAAGGCCATCAGGCCGATCTGAAACGCTTTTCTCAGTTTCATCTCCTCTATTTTATTTTGTTTTCCCTAATTCCTTTTGAGCCCGTTTCATGGCCATATCGTAGGGTTTGCCTTCGAGAAACCGGCCCACAAACAAAAGTCCCATGAATTTTTCCTTGTCTTTTGAAAGCTTCTCCTGTATATCCGCCAATTAACAGGGTCAGGATATTCTGAATCCTGCTTTCCATTAGAACACTGTGATAGTGGACCAAGGAAAAGGCCACGATAACGGCTATGGCCACCAGCCCGCACGGGGACAGGGTAATAGCGGGGAAGTCCCCGCTCGGAAGGGCGATACCGGGATCCACATGAATGGAAAAGGTTCTGAAGAGGTAGGTTGCAAAGGCTATGGCCGCGGCGGCAATGGGGCCAGAAAACCCCACCACCAAGGATATAAATCTGGATAGAAAGCCAATGCCCTTTCCGAAGCTCTCCCGCAGAAACACATATTCACCCCCGGCACTTGGAAAAAGGGCTCCCAGTTCACCGTAGCAGAGGGCCCCGCACAGGGCGAACACGCCCCCCACAAGCCAGCAAAGCAACATGGCCTTTGGATTGTCGAGCTCCTCGATTATGAGACCGGAAGTGGTGAATATTCCGGTTCCTATCATGTTGGCGATTACCAGGATGGTCGCTGTAAAGAAGCTGATCTCCCTTTTTAAATCCGAACTGTTCAGACTGTTTTTCAACTCCTTGAACCTCATTGATGGTGGATTCGCCAAATAATGCCAGACCTCAGCTTGTTCTGCAAATCAATCCCCCTCAGGCTGGTAACGCGTACACTTGAGGGGAACCGGGAGAGCATGCCGACGGGTGTAAATCACGGCCGTTGGAGAGTTAGGCTGTGAACTGCTGCAGAGTCGGTGGCTTGGCCGTAAGTGGCCACATTTGTAGTCGCACCTACAATGCGGCATCAATGGTCATCAGGATGTAGGTGCGAATTCATTCGCACGTTTTTCCTTCGTTCCCATAGAGAGCGATGGAAATGAGGGACTCTCCAACAGCCTTGATTCACACCCCATGCCGACGACCGCATGGATGAAACTATACGGGAGCATGTGCATATGAAAAGATGGGGAGAAATGGAACGAGCAGGGGGGGATGCCCGTCCCTTTTCTCCTACTCATGGCTGTTCTCTCCTTTACCCAACACTATTGCCCATGGGGTGGGCGTCTGGCCCTATTTGCCCCCCACATGGAAGGTTAAGGTGGTCCTGTATTTGATCAGGCCGTAGGGCAATTTTTCACCCTTTTTGTAATAAGTCCTCCCCTTATAGACCAGATTGTGGGAGGCGTCCCAGACGCCTGATTCATCAACGCTGTATTCAACCATGACCACCCACATGCCCTCCTTGTCCAAATCAACCGAAAACGTGCCGTCCCTTCCGGCAATGCCTGTCTGTATGGCCTTCGAGTCATGCATGTTCACAGATGCTTGGGCCGCGGAATATTCTGCTTCCACGGGTTTGCTCTTATAGTGAGCAACGGCTCTGAAGACATCTCCTATCCTAAGTCCGTGGGGCAATGCGGCCGGGACAATCTCCAGATCCATGGTCGCATCCATTTTCGGGTTGCAGACAACCGGGCCGTTTGTCATGATCAGCTTTGC
>JAFDGR010000341.1 GCA_019309145.1 Deltaproteobacteria bacterium
CTTTTCTCCCATGCATAAATGGGGACACAAATGGAGGGCCAGTATGCATTCAGAGCAGATCGCACTTGATCACGGGAGTGGAGGAGAAGCCTCTGCAGAGCTGGTGGAAAAGGTCTTTGTCCCGCTCCTGGACAACCCCTATCTCCGGGAATTGGATGACAGCGCCGTTGTATCGCTCAACGGAGGCAGGGTGGCGATGACCACGGACAGCTATGTGGTTGATCCCATTTTTTTCCCCGGCGGCAACATAGGAAGCCTTGCCGTGCATGGAACCGTCAATGACCTTTGCATGCAGGGCGCGCAGCCTCTTTATCTGACCCTGGGCCTTATCCTCGAGGAGGGTCTGCCGTTTCAGGATCTCCGAAAGGTCATGAAGGGAGTTGCCCAGGCATGCAAAGAAAGCGGCATCAAGGTCGTGGCCGGAGACACGAAGGTGGTCTCAAAAGGTCATGCTGACAAGATATTTATCAATACCGCAGGGATAGGCCTGATCCCTGACACCATTAATGTGAGCGCCCGGAACGCCCGTCCGGGCGATGTGGTCATGATCAATGGAAGCATCGCCGACCACGGTATTGCTATTCTCACCCGGCGGGAAGGACTGCAGTTCCAATCCTCCCTCAGGAGCGATTCCGCCCCCCTCAACAGGCTGGTGGCCGCCATTCTTGACGTCTGTCCTGAAGTGCATGTGCTGCGGGACCCCACGCGGGGAGGAGTGGCCACGGCCTTGAATGAGATCGCAAGCCGTTCCGACGTTGCTGTTCAGCTTTACGAGGAAAAAATACCGATATCCGCACCGGTGCGGTCCGCCTGTGAAATACTTGGGCTTGATCCCCTCTACGTCGCCAACGAGGGCAAGTGCCTCGCCATACTCCCCAGGGAACAGGCAGAAGAAGTGCTGAAAGCCATGAAACGTCATCCATACGGTGCCGCTGCAGCCGTGATCGGAGAAGTCCTGGAGCGGCCGCAAGGGAAAGTCCTCCTGAAAACGCAGGTAGGTGGAACACGAATCCTTTCCACCCTGACCGGGGCACAACTACCCAGGATCTGTTGAAGAAAGCGAGAGTTCAATCAACCGGTCGAGGAGGGCGGACAGGGGAAGACCCGCAGCCCTTGCTGCCCGAGGAAAGAGGCTGTTTTCGGTCATACCCGGAATCGTGTTTGTTTCGAGCATAAAGATGTCCTCACCCCTGACAATCATATCGGTCCTGCTCCATGCCCTGCATTGGAGCGCATGGTGGGCTATCTTGGCGCAATCCCTGAGCCTGTCGGCAATCGGTTCATCCAGGTCTGCGGGGCAGATCTCATTGGTCGCACCCGAAGTATATTTTGCCTCATAGTCAAAAAAATCATACGCAGCAGTGGGAACGATTTCTATGAGGGGCAATGTCTCAAGCTCCCGGTTCCCTGTTACACAGCAGGTTATCTCCCGACCCTCTATGTATTCTTCCAGCATGACCTCATCATCATAGAGGAATGCTTCTTGCACCCCTGCCGCAAGGGACTCTTCCGAATCACAAATGGATATTCCCAGGCTGGACCCTTCGGCAATGGGTTTCACGACCACCTTCCCGCCAAAACTCTGCAGGTATGCCCGTCCCTCTATTTCCTCTCCTCGCCTCCGGATGTAATACCTAGGCACCTTCAATCCAACACCCTGGTAAAGATACTTGGTTATTTTCTTATTCATGGCCATGGAACTGGAGAGAACCCCCGAACCCACGTAGGGAATGCCGAGGAGATCGAGAAAACCCTGTATGCGTCCATCTTCACCCATCTTCCCGTGAAGCAGGATAAAGCAAAGATCAATGGTTTTCTTTTTCTCCAGCAGTGTTCCCAGGTGCTCTTTGGGATCATAGAGTTCCACGTCATACCTTTCCTTGTCCAGGGCGTTACACACCGTCCTTCCGCTCCCGAGTGACACCTCTCTCTCCCCAGACCAACCACCAGCCAGAACCACGATCTTCTTTTTTTCCATGCTCCCTGCTCCCAGAAAAAATTTATTTTTTTCCTTGCCTCAAAAAAAATCTCCCGGTGATTCTTCCAGATTTTCCCCTCCAAAGGATTGTCTTTTGATTCGGCATGTTTCCAGGGGAATGCAAAATCTTTGCCTGATCTCCTCTGGCTCAAAAACCTTCCCCATGGACCAGAAAAAATGACAGAAAAATTTTGAAATTTACCAAAATTCGTCGTTTTTAAAAGAAAACAGGAGATCTAAAATGTGAAATTATTTTTGCACAAAGATCTTTCTTCTTGTAACACCTTGACTTCACGGGTAATTTCATATGTCTGAATTATCTTTGCCAAACAACCAGTTACGTAGAAGCAGGAAAATTAACTTGTAATATGCGTATGTTATCATCTGTCAAAAAGGGGAGTCAACCTAAATTGCGGCTCTACACAATACCTTTTGACAGAGCGCCGGGATTTCAGTAAAACCCCCCTGTCGGTCCCGCAAATCCATCACAACATACCAATCATCAAGTCATCAAGGAGTTCAAGGGAGTTTTTATTCTATGGAAGCCATTTGGGAAGGAGTGAAGGAACAAATCAAATCGGAACTATCCCAATCAAGCTTCTCTCTCTGGATCAAACCGTTGACATTTTCAGAGCAAAAAGACGGCACCATTGTGCTGGCCTGTCCAAACAAGTTTTCAAAGAAATGGGTTACCGAAAATTACGCGGACCTGATCCAGACAAAACTCCGTTCCGCGGTTGGGACGGATTGTGCAATCGGATTTAAAGTGGCACCATTGAAGCGGAAGATTCTGCCGCCCCCCC
>JAFDGR010000342.1 GCA_019309145.1 Deltaproteobacteria bacterium
GGGGTCTACTGGAGGATCGCGTTCTAGCCCTCATCCAGCTGGAAGCGGACAGGGATTTTCACCCACATGTCGATGGGAGTCCCGTTTTCCGAGCCCGGCGCGAATGACCATTTTTCCACCGCCTTTATGGCGGCCCTGTCCAGAATCCGGTGCCCGCTGGACTGAAACACCTGCACCTTCCCCGGGGTACCGTCCCGCCTCACCAGGACCTCCAGAATCACAACTCCCTGGTACCCCCGGCGCCTGGCAAGTCTCGGATATCTGGGCCGGGGGTTCTTCCGGTAAAGGGGCCGTGCTACCTGCACAACAGGTGTTTTTTCGTGGAGGGCACCGATATCCGCTGTTTCCTGCGGTGCTGCTTCATGGCCAAGATACGGCAGGTCTGCGAGGGCATCCTCAACTATTGCAGCCGTCACAGGTTCTTGTTCATCGTCCTGTTCCAACGGCATGCTGGCTTTTTCTTGTGCCCTCTCATATTCCAAGGGCGGCGTTTCAGCCATCACTTTTGTTGGTTCTTGGAGTGGTGGCGAATGAACCGGTTTCGCTCTTTTCAGTTTGGACTGAACGAGCTTTGGTTTCGAAACAGGTTTCGGGCGGGGCTTGGGCTTCAAATGAACCTTTTTTACCTTCCGCCTTTTGGGCACAAGCTTCCTGGGCACTGCCATGGGTTTCATAATAGGTTTCTGGCTTATCGTCTGGACGGTTGCCCGGGTTTTGACCGGTGAAGGCAAATAGGCGAGGCTCAGGATGACCGCCTTTTGCACCTGCCGCAATGGAACGCCTTTCGAAAACCACCCTGCGCCGCTCGACAAAAGAAATGCATGGAGTCCCCCGGCCATGATTGCTGCCAGAAAGAGCCTTTTCATCTTGGCTGCTCCGCCTCGGCCTGAAGAGAAATCCTTGTTAAACCGGCAGCCCTGATCTGATCCAGGATATTGAAAAGCTGCTGGTACGGAAGGCTACGATCCGCAAAAAGAAGGACGCCCGCTCCAGTTTCACCTGCGGCCTTTCTTTTTAGCGCGGCAGCCAGGCTTTCCCCGGTGACTTCGTCCTTGTCCAGAAAAATACGGCCGTCTGCCTTGACCGTGACCGAGAGGATCAGTTGTTTGTTCACCTTTGCCGATGCGGAGGTGGGAAGCCGTACCGGGAGTCCCCGGTGCACGGCCATGGAAAGCATGGCATAGATAAAGAAGACCAGCAAAAGAAAGACAATGTCGATGAGCGGCAGCATCTCGATACGGACTTTTTTCTGTTGTGGCCTGTATATTTTCATGACAATAACTCAGTTTGGTGGTTCTATTCAAGTTACACGAGCATATTCAGGCGTTGCAGCAGGCAAACGGCATGTTCCCCTGCTTCCCCATGATAACACTTCATTTTCTCCAAGGCACTACAGCACATCTTTCGTTCCATCATTCTGCTTCAGTTTTTCATAGACGATTTCCAGGCTCGTGGCGTACTTTTCAATGATCATAGCGGCGTTTTCCACCCGGGTGTTGAAATAATTATAAGGGAACACCGACAGAATGGCGATGGCAAGGCCGGCCGCAGTGGTAATCAGGGCCTGGGCAATCCCTGCGGTGACGGCCTGGGGGTGCTCTATTCCTGCTGATCCCAGGAGATCAAACGATGAAATAATCCCAAGAACCGTTCCAAAGATACCAAGAAGCGGGGCCACGGTAATCATGGTGTCCAGTACGGCCATGAAGCGCCGCATACGCTTCATTTCATCCGCCGCTGCCGATTCCATGGCCTTGGTCATGGAAAATTCGCGATGCAGGATTCCCGTAACCAGGATCCTGATGACATAGTCTCTTGACCCCGAAACCACCTTCTTGACATCTTCCCAATCTCCTTTCTGACACAGGTTGAGGACGCGGTCCACCAGGGTTTGATCACGCCTCGTATCTTCCCTGAGCCAGAACAGCAATCGTTCAATCACCACGGTCATGGCAATAATGGAACACGCAAGGAGCGGGTACATCACGGGTCCGCCCTTTACAAACAGATTCATCATGGTCTCTTTCCCCTCATTCGCGAACTGAGTGCTTTGATTCAGAATTACACCAACATATTCAGACCTCGTAGACAGGGAAACGGCATGTTCCCTCTGCTACGTTCGCTTCGCCGTCCATGGCTCTGCTCACTGCGGATTTACGAATCCATAAACTTAGACTTCCGCCTTCAGCCTATTCACCTAAATGATGCTCACCCTTGGTGTTCCCGTGGCAGGGTTGTTGTCCACGGTCACCGGGCACCCATATACCTCTTCCACATTTCGCGCGGTAAGGACTTCCCCCGGTGTCCCTTCCGCAAACACTCTTCCCCTGTCCAGGAGAACAATCCTGTCACAGTATCGGGCCGACAGATCAATATCATGGGAAACAATCATCAGGCTCAGCCCCCGGTTTTTTTTCAGGGAAGAAAGGAGCTCAAAAATTTCTTTTTTGAATCGAAGATCCAGAAAAGACGTGGGTTCATCGAGCAATATCAGCCTTGGTTCCTGGGAAAGAGCCCTCGCGAGCAGGACCCGCTGTTTTTCCCCACCCGATAGTTGATTGATCGGCCGGTCGGCCAGTTCCACGCAATGCGCAGCTTTCATGGCCTCAAGCGCGACCTCCATATCATGCTCTCCTTCGAACTCGAAAAGGCCCATGTGCGGAAACCGCCCCATGAGCACTACTTCCAGGCAAGAGAAGGCAAACTGGAAATGATTTTCCTGAGGGACCATGGCAATCTCCCTTGCCAGACCGACCCTACT
>JAFDGR010000085.1 GCA_019309145.1 Deltaproteobacteria bacterium
GTCGTACCACTAAGCCCCGCCGATTGCGAAGCAATCCGGCGAAAGTGAATTGCCCCATCTGTCAATTATCAAGATTTGGCTTGCGGAAAGATTGCAACAAATTTCAGAGTAGTGTGAGGGGGAAGTCAGCCCCCGCAGACCACCTTTGACTTGACGAGAAGATACTAGTCCAGATCCAACTTCGCTTTACACTGATTGCATTTTATAGCGCCCCGGAAAACCTTGTTGCCACATTCTGGACAAACATAACGGGCTTCTTCATCTTCGATCCATTTTTCAGTACCGACTTTCCGGCGATAGGGGATTGCCCGTAAAATTACTTTTTTGCCGACAGCCATTGGAAAATTGTCAATATATTGGCAAGGAAACTCATCGCACTCGTGACATCCGGTGTAACCCTTTTCTTTGGTGCATGCTCTGATCTCACACTGGTTGCAGTGCATGAACTGATCATCAGACAGGCACCCCTGGCATCGTATATCATCTCCTGAAAGATTTTCACTATTCGGAAGGGTGCCCTTGCCGGGAACGCCTCCTTTGTAGAGTCCCACTAACTTTTCCTTCAACTTTTGATTATTATCACGATGAGCAATATAAATGGCACAGACGCCGCAATACAGGCCACAAGGTGCAACAAGATCCGGATTTATCTTCATGATTTGGGCCCCTCCTGAGCTTTTGATGACTTACGTGATTTGAGGATCTGAAATTATTCGGTATTGATCATTTTTGTAAATATTTTTGACAACATGGACAAAGTCAAAATTTGATGGAGCAACTGATTTATAAAGAGCTGATATTTGCTTCAATTCATCCAGTTCCTTCAGATATCTCCCCAACTTTATTGGTGATTCCACGTGTTCGTGTTTCGATACGAATATGGGTTTATCAGGGTCGATCCAGCCTTTTTCCAAATAGGCCGGCAAAATACTCTTGCATCGGCAGCGATTCGAAGTATCAAAAAGGCCACAATTATTTACCAGGAAGTCCCTCATGCGTGACCGGGCCCTAGACAGTCGTTTCCGATATGCGGCTGGCGTGATATCGAGTATTTGTGCCCCCTCTTTGCTGTTGACCTCCATCACCACTCCCAATATGAAGGCCATACGGTGAGAACGGTCCAGGGACAGGAGCAGGGCATGGGTACAAACTGATCTCGTTTCTACTTCAAGGTATGGTTCCGGAGCATCCAAAGGCCTTGAGAACCACCCCCGAGCTTCATACCTGTCCATGATTTCGTCCAAATTCTCTATGGAGGACATTTTCTTTTCTGCGTATGTTTTGCGCGCCGCCTTTAATTTGTTGACCGCGATACGCAATACCCATGCGCGAAATGGCCCCTCAAAGCGATACCCTTGCAGGTTCGTGATTACCGTTATTAAAATTTCCTGGGCAGTGTCCTTGGCGTCCTCCGGATTGAACAGCATCCGCAACGATAGAGAATAAACAGGTTCTTGTATCCTGCGGACTATTTCCTCCAAAGCATTCTTGGAGCCCTGGACGGCTTTTGTGACCAGTTGCTCTATCTCATTTTCGGTTTTCATCTTCTTATTGTCGCACGGCTGGAAAGGGTCCATATTATGTATTACAAATACTACAGATTGTACATTACCGGCGTCATTTTTCCTTCTTTTATGCTATTGAGTGATTTTTTTGCTGTTTGTGACAGAAAAAATTCCTTGCCAAGGAGGATAGCACAACCCCATTTCACAAACAGAGGGATTATGCTATTATGGGCTCCGCAAAAAAACCACGGAGGATAGAAGCATGGAAATGAAAATGTCACTTGAAAAGGCCAAACAACGTGCATTGGAACTCATGTACCGTGGATATCACTGAGGCCCTTCCATCCTGCAAGTTATGTGGGAAGCATATGATCTGGATAATGAAGATTTTTTATGGACCGGTATTCCATTTCTGGGGGGTATTGGTGGCTATCAGAATGCCCCTTGCGGGGTAGTGTCGGCATCGGCAGTGTGTATTGGCCTCCGGCACCGGTGTCCGCTAAGCGATAAAGAGCGGGCCAAACAGGCCCGCCACGCCGTGCGTACCTTTTCGGCGAAAATCGTCACGGATTTCAACAGGCATTTCGGAAACATTACCTGCCAGGGGCTTATCGGCATGGACTTTTCCAAACCCGGTGAATACCAGAAGTTTCTGGAATCGGGCATCTGGAAGGACAAATGCGAAAAATATGTCGAGTTCATGATTGAAAAACTTTATGAGATTGAGAGCAACAAGGGATTGTTTGTGCTGGCACCGTGACACCCTGAATAATCGTGGAGTGAGGGAACCGGTTTACTTCAACGCCCGAGTCGCCCGCCAAAAGCACCCCTCATACCCTGTTCTGCCGAAAATTTCGAAGAGATAGCGTTTCGGCCGAACAGTGCTGTCAAACTGATTCGTGAAACATGGTAGATCCCATTCAAAAACGACGCGAGGAAAATGGGGTTTTTTACAAGAGGAGAAGACGAATGAGTGTGCTGGATAGAATCGAAAAAAGAGCGATCAGAGACTTGCTCGGAAAGGGATGGCTCACCCATGATGGCATGTGGTTTTACCACATTTACAAGGAATTCGGTATCGAGAGTGCGAATGTATTCAACAAGGCGGCCATAAAATCCCTCGCTCCAATTGAGATGAAGAGGATGAAACGAGTGCTGGGTGTCGCCAAAGAGAATTTCGATACTTTCGACGAACTCACGGACTTCCTGTTTGCAGCACTTGAATTGACTCTGCCCGATTCGGTTTTCAAGAGGGCTCACTTCAGCGCACCTTCGAGCGGCCTGATACACTGGGTCTGGGAGAGGGGGCAATGCTTCGCTTACAAGGGGATGAAACAGATCGGGGCAATCGATGGGTACCGCTGTGGGGTTTTGTACAGGATTGGATGCTGGCTTGAAGCCTTGGGGGTCACATGTTCAATGCACCCAAAAATCGACGGGTGCCTCATGCATGAAAATGGTGCATGTGAGGGGGAATTTCGAGTCTTTCTCCACGGCTGATCCGCGGCGATTAGTCCAAATTCACTGAACAGAGGATAATGAACTGCGGGCAAGCCTCAAGGCGAGTGGAGTGTGGTCTATCCATCCGATTTGAGCCAGTCTCACCCGTCTTCTATGTGACAACAAACTTGAATGGGAGGTTTGAATGACACTTACAACTGAGGAAAAAAGAAGAATTCTTGAGGAAGAAAAATTGAGAAGACAAATAAAGGGGAAGAGTGTCGTGGTTTCTGTAATCCTCTCATTTTTCATCCCTGGATTAGGTGATCTGTACTGTGGAAGCTGGATAAAGGCCCTCATATTTTTTGCCCTAGATATTCTGTCCTTTATTTTGGTGTTTGTAATGGGTATTGGCAGTTTTCTCTACGTAGTGGTATGGATTTGCGGGCTCATATCTGCATGGCTTTCTGCAAATAAGTCGGAGAAAAGGAAAATCAAAAAGATTGATAAGTCATTGGCCCAAGAGTCATAGAGTCTTTGTTGGGATGCCTCTTCACACGGAGGCCCCTAGCCTACTTTTGGGCGGGACCCATTTTTCTTATACACGGGTTCCCCCGGTTCTTTTTGAAAATCCGGAACTTTTTATACTCCTTCAGTGTCAAATAGAGATGCAGAGAAGCGGAAGCGAAAAAGACAATGAACGGGACATGCAATGGGTCAGGGACTTCAAGGCAGGGGATCGGTCCGCGTTTGACAAGATCATGCTGAAACACAAAGACCGGGTGTTCAGCCTGTGCTACCGGTTTCTTGGAGATTTTCAGGAAGCGAACGATTCCGCCCAGGAGACCTTCGTCAAGGTCTTTACCTCCTTGAAACGGTTCAGGGCGGAATCCAGTTTCTCGACCTGGCTCTACCGGATCGCGGCCAACACCTGTAAGAACAGGCTCAAGTCATCCCCGTTCAAGCACAGGAAAAGGATGGTACCACTTCATGACCCCGTGAATGGAAAAAGTAACAACCCTGGAGCAAACATACGGGATGAAGGGCCGACACCAAACGGCGCGCTTCTGGCAAAAGAGAAAATGATGCTGATTCAAGAAGGCATTGATTCCCTCCCGGAAGGACAGAAATCCGTGATTATCCTGAGGGACGTGGAAGGACTCTCCTATGATGAGGTTTCAACCATTACCGGCTATCCTCTCGGCACGGTCAAATCAAAGCTGGCAAGGGCCAGGCTCGCTCTGCGAGATAGGCTGCGAGGCGTAATTTAAGATGGAATGCCTGGAGATCAAAAGACACCTGTCCGAATATATCGACGGTGTGCTCGACGCAGATAAAGCAGCGCAGGTCGAGAAGCACCTGGAGTCGTGCGCGGATTGCAGGGAAGAACTGAGCGCCCTGGAAAGGGTCATTCAAACCCTTGGTTCCATGGAGGTGATGGAGGCGCCCGAGGATTTCATGGAGCGGGTTCACCAGCGGATTGAACGACGTTCGAGGTTGTCCAGGGTCTGGCGCAGCCTGTTTATCCCTTTTCGACTGAAAATCCCTATCCAAGTTGCTTCCGTGGTCACCGCCTGCGTCCTTGTCTTTCTTATCTTTCACCACATGAGAACCGCTGAGGAAGTGGCCACTCTTGTGCAGGAACCGGCCATACAGCCAACCGCGGAAAAAGCGATCCCGCCTGCCCCGGCGCCCGCGAAGACCAAGAAGCTTTCCAGGCCCGCATCCCGGCTTGGGAAAGCCATGCCCGTTCTCGAAAAAATGGCGCGGAAACCTATACAACTCATCCTCCGAGTCTCAAAGGAAGACAGAACTCTGTCTTCCCATCAGAGAAAGTCCGTACCTTCCGAAAAAAGAACAATGGCTCGGGTCGCCGCGAAGCGCAAAGAAAGCTCCCTCAGTGAGGAATCGGGCGCGAAAGCGCCGCAAGAGGCTGTGGCGGACAACGCATTTTTCAGCGAAGCGGATCTGCTGGAAAAGCTGATGAATCGCTGGACCAGAGATAACAACGGCAGGATACTCCACATCCGCAATGACAAAGCCACCGGCAGGCCCATCCAGTTTTCCATCGAAATCCCTGCCGAAGAGCTGCCTGCCTTTCTGGAAAAATTGTCACAAATAGGGTCGTTAAAAACTCATGCACCGCCCACGCCCGATATCCAACAAAAGATGGTGCAGCTCGACATCCGGCTTTTTTATGGTAAATAACACAGCGAATAAACTTGACTTATGCCGCAAGCCGTATTCTGTGAGTAACGAAATCCAGTTGAACCTGAAACTCTTTTCTGGTTTCCCGTGCTGCACTTTAATTTGAGGAGCCAGAGGGCCTCGTATGAAGAGCAGGTGAACGGGATGTTTCTGAAGCGGCGTCATTTCAGCCCTGGAACAGGACAGTGAAAGGGCTGAAATCCGCAGCGACCGGAGTCATGGACGACGGAGGGAGCGTAGCTTCAGGAATATGCCGTTTGGCTGCTCACCGGGGTCACAGGATGAGCTTGGACTTTAATATATGCCACCATTTCTCACCCCTTGGGCATCATCTGTGCCACCTGTCAAAAATCTGAATTGAGATTTGCACAAGATTATTTTGGGAACTTTTCGGTCCCCTCCTTGTCTATGGGAACAGCAACGCACAAACCAACAAGGAGGAAACCATTATGAAAATCAGCATCAGGATCGTTGCAGCATGGGTCATCGCCATTCTTGTCCTCATTGCCGGAAGCGTTCAGGCACAGGGAAAGGAAGATCTGAACAAGACCCTTTCGCCCTATTTTTTCGTGAAGGCTGATGATCCCCGGGTTGATCGCCTGCCATTGAAGTCAACAGCGGTGCAGGTAAATATCGCCGGCGTGATTGCCGACGTGGTCGTCACGCAGACCTACAGGAACGAGGGAAAAAGCCCGCTGGAGGCCGTGTACATCTTTCCGGCATCCACCAGGGCCGCTGTCTATGGCATGAAGATGACCATTGGAGAAAGGACCGTTATGGCCAAGATCCACAAAAGAGATGAGGCCAGGAGGATCTACGAGCGGGCCAAGGGAGAGGGGAAGACTGCATCGCTTCTGGAACAGCAGAGGCCGAACGTCTTCCAGATGAATGTGGCCAATATCCTTCCGGGAGATATTGTCAGGGTGGAACTGAGATACACGGAATTGCTGATTCCGGAAGACAAGGTTTATGGGTTCGTGTACCCAACCGTGGTGGGCCCCCGGTATTCAAACCAACCGGTGGGAGCGGCCCCTGCCTCAGAACGGTGGGTCCAAAATCCCTACCTTCCCGAGGGGGAATCACCCACCTATCGCTTTGACATCCATCTCAACATATCGGCCGGCCTGCCCATCGAGCAGATAACCTGCCCCTCGCACCGGGTCCACATCGGTTATGACGGCTCCAACCGCGCCTCTATACGGCTCGACCGCGGGGACGACTTTGGCGGCAACCGTGACTTCATCATGAAATACAGGCTTGCCGGCAAGCGGGTGGAATCCGGCCTCCTTCTCTATGAGGGGGAAACCGAGAACTTCTTTCTTGCCATGTTGCAGCCCCCGGAAAGGGTAATCGAGCGGCAGATCCCGCCCCGGGAGTACATTTTCATCGTCGATGTTTCCGGATCCATGCACGGGTTCCCGCTGGCTGTTTCAAAAAGGCTGCTCAGGGACCTGATCGGGAATCTTCGGTCCTCTGATCAGTTCAACGTCCTGCTTTTTGCAGGGGCATCCAGCATTTTGTCAAACAGATCCCTTCCAGCGACAACCGCGAACATAAGGAGGGCCATTCATGTGATTGAACAACAAAGAGGCGGCGGCGGGACCAGGCTTCTGCCCGCCCTGAAAAGGGCTCTTGCCCTCCCCCGCGTTGCCGGAATTTCCAGGACTGTGGTCATCGCAACCGATGGTTACGTGGCCGTGGAAAAAGAGGCTTTTGAGCTGATCCGCAACAACCTCGGAGAGGCCAACGTGTTTCCCTTCGGTATCGGATCCAGTGTCAACCGTTACATCATTGAAGGAATGGCCAGGGTCGGAATGGGTGAACCCTTTGTCGTCACCAGACCGCAGGAAGCTGAAGGGGCTGCCGCAAGGTTCAGGAAACTCATTCAGACACCGGTGTTAACCGGCATTGAGATGGGTTTCGGCAATTTTGAGGTCTACGACGTGGAACCCAGAACCATTCCGGACGTGATGGCCGAGCGCCCGGTTATTGTTTTCGGAAAATGGCGGGGAAGGCCCAAGGGACACATCAGGATACAAGGCATTACCGGGGAGTCCCGTTATTCCCATGAAATCGACGTGGCCGGAATCAGGCCCTTGAAATCCAATGCCGCGCTTCGTTACCTGTGGGCAAGGTATCGGATTGCCCTGCTTTCAGACTACGGGAGGCTCAATAAAGACGGTGAGATCGTCAGGGAAATCACCAGTCTCGGTCTTACCTATAACCTCATGACCGCCTACACCTCCTTTGTGGCCGTTGACCCCAAGGTCCGTCTCAGGGGAGAAACCGCGACAACCGTGACACAGCCGCTTCCACTGCCGCAAGGGGTCTCCAACCTGGCCGTGGGACAAGGGTGGTATGCCTGCAAAGGAAGGCCCGCCGCCCTTCCTGTTGCGGCCATGAAAGAGAGGGTACGCAGGAGTGCTAAAAAAGAAGCGGATTTGGCTGAACACAATGCCGGTTTGCCACATACTGGCCGAAAAGGACATCTCGGCTTGGAACTGGTAAGGGTGTCCCAGGGGCTTTCCAAAAAACAAATACTGGACTACCTGGAGAAAAACAGGCCCCGGGTAGAACGCTGCCTTGGAAATGCATTTGCCACCAAAGGCAACCGGGAGGTCCAGATTATGATACGTCTCGAGCTTGACGCCCGGGGGAATGTGGCCGGCGTAAAAGTCGTCCGGGACACGACCCGGGACAAGGGCCTTGAGTTCTGCATGGTGAATGTGCTCAAACAATTCAAATTCCCTGCTTCCGGAAATTTGAAAAAGGGCACCGTCACCATCTTGTTCCGTTTGAAAAGGTAGCGTAAAAAGAACAGGAAAGGGAGGGTGATATCCGTGGCACAACCTTAGTCACCTTCCCTTCTCTTTTGGGTCAGCAAACATCCGTCCCCTATGGAGCTGGTTTGACACCCAGGGTTAATTCTTTTATAATCCTTCCCCGAAATAGAGTTATCATCAATTACGTGGTGCGACTGCACTATTCCGCTCACCCCATGCCGGTGCCTTCATTCTTCACCTTTTGGAGGATGCACTCCTGGCAACAAAGAAATCCGCACTCTTCCGGAGGAATCGCTGATGGGACACTTCGATTGGTCAACGCTCTATGGCTTGTATTCACTCACGGGGAGCTTCATCTCATTGCTCATAGTGATTTATCTTTTTCATCGCAGATCTTTCCACGGGGCAAAGCAGTTGATGTTCGCCATGTCCGCCGTATCAGTGTGGTCGTTCGCCTATTCCTTTGAATTTCTGAGCCGTTCCCTGGAAGCCAAATTGTGGTGGGTCAAAATCGAATATCTTGGCGGAGCTTTTGTTGGGGTTCTTTTTCTCATATTTATTCTCTTCATTATCAACAAAGAAAAATGGTTGACGAAAACCAGGGTTGTTTTCTTCCTGATCATCCCCTGTATCATACCATTTGTTGCTCTCACCAATGGGATCCATCATCTCATGTGGTCA
Organism: Deltaproteobacteria bacterium; assembly: GCA_019309145.1. Lineage (GTDB taxonomy): Bacteria > Desulfobacterota > DSM-4660 > Desulfatiglandales > Desulfatiglandaceae > B46-G9. The sequence goes on from JAFDGR010000085.1 coordinate 8,618, forward strand.
GCGGCATGGCTGGACAAAAGCGGCCCCGCCCCGGTTGTCGCCTATCAACGAGGTATGGGCTTTTGGTTTTTTGTGATATTTACCTATGCTTTCCTTGTTGCAGGTACGGGTATCCTTTTCCGGGCCTATCTCCATGCAGCACGTTTTCATCGCAGGCAAATATTGATTGTTCTGGTTGGTGTGCTCGTACCCTTATTGTCCAATGCCTTTTACCTTTTTGGCATAAGCCCGCTCCAGCACCTTGATCTCACTTCTTTTGCATTCACCGTAACCGGTATTGTTATCGCCCTGGGATTATTCCGCTTCAGACTGTTGGAAATCGTTCCAATCGCAAGAGACATGGTTTTCGAAGGCATCAGGGACGCGGTCATTGTCCTTGACCTGCAGGACCGCGTCCTGGACCTGAATGAAGCCGCCCGGAATATTGTTCCTGGCAATCCATCCACGGTCATCAGGCGTGAAGCAAGAGAGGTATTCCCTGAATGGTTTCCTTCCGCGGTCCGCATCCGGGAATTGAAAAAAACCCATGCGGATATCAGTATCAGAAATAACGGGAATGTTCGGGATTATGATCTGTCTGTATCGCCCCTTTTGGATAAAAAGAAACATCAAATCGGTTCACTCATCATGCTTCGCGACATAACCGACCGGAAGCTGGCTGAAAAGGAGCGCCAGCGGTTCCAGGAAAAGCTGCAAAGGGCCGAGAAGATGGAGGCGGTGGGAACCCTGGCCGGCGGTGTCGCACACGACCTGAACAATATTCTTATGGCAATCGTCGGCTACCCTGATGTGCTCTTAATGCAACTCCCGGAGGAGAGCCCCCTGAGAAAACCGATCCTCGCCATAAAGGATTCCGGGAACAAGGCAGCTACAATCGTCCAGGACCTTCTCACACTGGCACGAAGAGGAGTCTCCACAATGGAAGTGACAAATTTAAACCGGATCGTGACACAGTATCTTCAAAGCCCCGAATATGAAAAGCTTCAATCGTTCCATCCAGATATTGAGTTGGAAACCCGACTTGAGAAAGATCTCTTGAATATTATGGGCTCCCCGGTACATCTCACCACCACCGTCATGAATCTCGTATCCAATGGTTTTGAGGCAATGCCCGGAGGGGGCCGGGTCTCCATCTCCACGAAAAATATTTATGTTGACCGTCCTGTGCAGGAATACGAAGACCTGGAGGAAGGGGATTATGTGGTATTATCTATCTCGGATAACGGGCTGGGCATTTCCCCTGAAGATCTCAAAAGAATTTTTGAGCCTTTTTACACCAAGAAAGTGATGGGAAGAAGCGGAACCGGTCTGGGTATGGCGGTCGCGTGGGGCACCGTCAAAGACCATCAGGGACATATCGATGTGGAAAGTAAAGAGGGGGAAGGAACCACCTTTACCTTGTATTTCCCGGCCACGAGGAGCGTCTCAACCCAAAATGAGGTGCCCCTTTCCATCGAGGAGTACAGCGGCAACGGCGAGTCCATCCTGGTTGTCGATGATATGGACAGCCAAAGAGAAATCGCGTCCGTGCTTTTAACCCAGCTCGGCTATTCAGTAGACACTTCAGCGAGCGGAGAGGAAGCCGTCGAAATGATGCAAAACGCAGAATTCGACCTGGTGGTCCTTGATATGATTATGGATCCGGGTATTGACGGGCTTGACACCTATAAACAGATCCTTGCATTGCATCCGGGGCAGAAGGCCATCATCGCGAGCGGGTTTTCAGAAACAGACCGAGTCAAAGCCGCGCTTGCATTGGGGGTAGGCCAATATGTCAAAAAGCCATATACGCTGCAAAGGATCGGCATGGCCGTCAGGCAGGAATTGGCCAAATCCCGGTAAGCATAGCGGGCATATACTATCCTTCTGAGAGGTTCCCGGACCGAGATCGTATAGCGGAGGCACAGGAATCAGGCCACAAGTGGTCATACCAAGAGCAGGAAGAATCTCCGTGGATATTTGAAAGGCATAAATACAAAACTCAAGCGAGAAGGAGATGGGACATGAAGAATATGCTATACATAGTTTGGGGTGATAATAACAAACTTGGCATCCCGATCATTGACGAACAGCATAGGGGCATTATTTCTACTATTAATTCATTATACTATTTTGTTCAAACCGGCCATGGGCATGAAATAATAAAGCCCACTATGATTATGTTAGAACAATATGTGGATGTTCATTTTAAAACAGAAGAAAGACTTATGGCAGAAGCAAGCTATCCTGCTCTCGAAGAACACATTGTATTACACAAGAAACTGATAGAGAAAACAAAAAGGCTTTCTCTTGATGCGAGTAGGGAGAGCGATTCAGATTCGGTATTGAAGTTCTTAAGAGAATGGTGGTTGGGTCATATCAATAAAGAAGACAGGAACTATGCTCCATTTCTAAAAAAATTAATCGAAAAAGAATCCTCGTGACTGCAAGTACGCTCTTTCCTTGTGAGCTTATCATGGACAGGCATCCACCGGGGGGCTTTCATCTCTTGCACTTTCTCATGGCAAAATGATCGGCTAACCCGTATGATACGGATGACAAATTGAAAAGGAATCAAGATGGTTTCTGAAGCACAAAAATACTGGAACCCGCTCCTGGAAACACTCCCCATGGAAAACCTCCGGGCACTCCAGGTGAAAAAATTCAAGCGTATCATGCGGTGGGCGTATGACCACTCCTCCTTTCATCACCGGCTTTACAGAGACGCAGGGCTGGAGCCTGGAGACATCAAGACCATGGAAGACATCGCCCGGGTCCCCAAGGTGGAAAAATCCATGATGAGGGACATCCAGAAAAAAGAGCCCTACCCTTACGGGGACATGCTCTGCGTTCCCCTGGAGCAGGTCACGGAATTCCACCAGACGAGCGGGACCACGGGACAGCCGGTATACCAGCCTGACACGTGGCAGGACTGGGAATGGTGGGCAGAAGCATGGGCTTACATCCTCTATGCACAGGGCTACCGGGCTGCAGACAGGGTCTTCATTCCTTTCGGGTACAACGTCTTTGTCGCATTCTGGACCGGCCATTACGGGGCTGAAAAACTGGGATGTGAGGTGGTTCCCGGCGGTGTTTTGAACACGGAAGCCCGTATTTTAAAAATGCAGGAACTCAGGGCAACCGCCATGATGGCCACCCCGACCTATGTGCTGGGGATGGCGGACACTGCCCGAAAAAAACTGGGAATGAATCCTGCCACGGACCTCACCATTGAAAGAATCACCTGTGCCGGGGAACCTGGTGCCAGCATCCCCACGACCAAACGAAGGATGGAAGAGGCCTGGGGCGCGAAAGTCTATGATCACATCGGCGCAACGGAAATCGGGGCCTGGAGCTATGAATGCCTGGAGCAGTCAGGGGGGTTACACGTGAACGAGGGCCTCTTCCTGGTCCAGATCGAGGACACTGAAACCGGGAAAATCATAGAAGAACCAGGAAAGCCCGGAAAAATGGTTATTACGGCGTTTGACCGCATAGCCCAGCCATGCATCAGGTTTGACTCCAAGGATATTATTGTGTGGCACGAAGACCAATGTGATTGCGGAAGGACCTTTCGCATGATCAAGGGGGGAGTGATTGGACGCGCCGATGATATTACCAAGGTGAAAGGCGTCCTGCTCGCTCCTACTGCCATTGAAGAGGTGGTCAGGGGTATTCCTGAACTGGGTGATGAATACGAGGTGATTGTGGAGAAAAAGGGTGATATAGATGACATATCGCTCAAAGTGGAACTCCAGCCAGACGCGGAAGGCACCAAAGACCGGATCCTGTCGATCCTGAATGACCAGTTACGGGTAAAGACAAATCTCCGATATAATATCTCCTTTCATCCTTACGGATCGTTGCCCAGGTATGATGTCAAGGCGAAAAGATTCAAGGACTTGAGGAAGGACCACTGAAGGAGCGGTGAGACATGGATACTCCTGACTTGCAAGAACTCGACAAACTCATCAAAGAGTTGGAAAAAACCGCGAATGCGCTCATCAAGAAGGCCCGGGGCATCCAGGCCATAGAGCGTAATGCAGACCGCATCCTCGCCAGCACAAAGATGCTCAAGCTGAATGTCTGCGATTTAATCTTGGAATAGCATTTCCGCCTTACGAACTGTCTTTGGGCATCTTCCGGGCAATGGTCTGCCCTTTCGTCCAACCGCACGGGGAGCATCTCAAGAGATCACCACAAGAACCCCACCAGGAAACAGGCGATATTCACCAATTGACCTAATGACGAACCACTGGTTATAATCAAAACCAAGTGTCACACAAATCCATTTTGAGGGATAGGCTTCTTTACCCCCCCCCCTCAAAAGGCGTCAGGAGGGCAACATGTCATACCCGAATAGAAATAATCCATACACCTTCGACGAATTTCTCGAGTGGCGTAACGAGGTCGATTTTTACGCCGATGATCCATTTATCCAGGCCGCAGTAAAGACGTACACGGGAGAAGCATGGCAGGAGATAGACCGCGCTGCCAGGGGATTCTCACCAAAGGTTTCCTTTCGCTGGAAGGATATTGCAGACAATATTGCTGTCCCTGAAAAACGGCCTTACATGGTCTACTTTGACGCTCACAACCATCGAGTCGATCGAATCGTACGGCCCACGGAGACCCTCATCATGGAAAAGGAAGTGTTTTCAGAGGCTCTCTTTTCCAACAAGACACCAAAATGGGAAAAACTCGTGAAGATGTTCCTTCTTTATCAATTAGGGGAGGCCTGCATCGCCTGCCCGGTGACCTGCACCGAAGGGTTGGTCGCTATCCTGGAGCAATTTGCCGATACCCCTGAATTGAACGCAATCTTAAACCATTGCAAGGAGGGTGTTGACGGCGATTTTGGTATTGGTGCCCAGTACCTGTCTGAAATCCAAGGCGGATCAGATGTGCCGGCCAACGTCCTGGAAGCGGTGAAAGAAGGAGATGCGTGGCGACTTTATGGTACGAAATTTTTCTGCTCGGCAACCCATGCCGACTATGCCGTGATTACCGCGAAACCGGCCGGGTCAGAAAAAGTGGCCCTGTTCGTCGTCCCATCCTGGCTTCCCGGGAACAAGGAAAAGGAAATCCGCAACGGCTACACCATAGACCGCATCAAATGGAAGATGGGAACAAGCGAATTGACCACCGCGGAAATAACCTATAATGGTGCTGTTGCATACCCTGTGGGCCCGCTGGACCGAGGCGTAGCAAACGTGGTTGGTATCGTACTCACTTACTCTCGTCTGACCGTCGGCCTTTCAGGGGCGGCAAATATGACCCGGGCTGTTCGAGAGGCAAAAAAGTACAGTGAATTGCGGGATGCGTTCGGGTTGACAATCGGGCGTTTTCCCATGGTAGAAGCCCAGATCAGGGATATGGAACATGCCGCACAAAGAACAACGGCCGGAGCCTTTAAACCGAAGTTCCCTCAGCAATCAATTTGTATCTTTTTGAAATCAAAGGTAATCGTCACCAAATGGATTTCACTTTACTGGGAACAGGCCCAGCAGTTGAAAGGCCTTTTTCTGTAAATGTGTTGCCTCAGTCACTTGGTAAAAGACAGGTCCAGTATGATCATGTTTAAGTCTGCACTTATTCCGGCAGCGCGTTGCAAGTTCAGCTAATAGGGTTCTGA
>JAFDGR010000343.1 GCA_019309145.1 Deltaproteobacteria bacterium
CGTCCATTAAGAGGATTTCAGGATCGGCGGCAAGTCCCCGAGCCACACCGACACGCTGCTGCTGTCCACCTGAAAGTTCGGCCGGATAGCGTGATCGAAAGAGATCCGGCTCAAGGCGAACCATGCTCAATAATTCATCCACCCGTGCGGCGATTCTCTTGGTATCCCAGCCCATAAGTTTGGGAACCACAGCAATGTTTTCCGCGATGGTTTTATTGGGAAATAGCCCGATATCCTGGATGACATAACCCATCTGGCGTCGCAATGCGACAGCATCCATATCCATTACATCTTGGCCGTTGACAAGGACTTTGCCGCGGGTAATTGATTCCAGCCGGTTGGTGCACCGCAGGGTCGTGGTTTTTCCGCATCCGGATGGTCCCAGAAAAATAACAACTTCACCTTTTTCAATGGTGAACGTGACATCCTCCAAAGCTGTAACGGCGTCTTCGCCTTCTCCATAGATCTTGGTCAAATGATCATAGATTATCATCTGTTACCTCCTTGAAATCTATCAGCACAAGAAAGGGCGGTTCCAAGATGCAGAGACGCCGGTACCCTCAGAGAAGTATCTCAAACCGTTCTCGAATGACCTGATCGATTTCTTCGGAAATATAGGATATCTTTTCTTCCGAAAGCATCCTGCGCGCAACGTCCCGCGCGCGTTCACGGGCATCTCTGCTCCCGTCTTGTTCCCATTGCTCCCTGCTCTTCTGATCACTTACCCCGTTTCCCTGGAAGTACTCCTTCCGCATATGGGCCATAGTGTGGGACGACATCATGAAGTTGCCCCCCGGGCCCACCGTGTCGATCACTTCCATAGCCAGATGCTCGGCGTCAACATCAATGCCCTTGAGAACCTTGCAGCACATGCCGATGATTTCGTCGTCGATGACAAACTGTTCATAAGCCACGGTCAGCATTGATTCGAGCATGCCGGCGGAATGGTGGACATAATTGGAGCCGCCCATAGCTGCCAGGACGGCTGTAAGCGCCTTTTCCCATCCGGCTTGGGCATCGGGCAGTTTTGAATCAGAAAGGCCTGAGGAGTTGTAGTTGGGCACCTTGATGTGCTGAGCTAGCTGGTGAATGGCCGCGTTCATCATGCCGCACTCCACGGCCCCACCCAGGTAACCCATTGATCTCAGGTTGGCCATGCCGGGGATGCCACCATAGAGCACGGGGGCGCCGGGGTTGGTGAGCTGGGAGATGCAGATGCCGACGAGCTGTTCTGCATGGAGCTGCGCCAGGGTACCCGCCATAGTCATCGGAGAGGTAGATCCGGACATTGGTGCTGCCGAAAGCGCCACCGGGATCCGGTTCCGGTTTGATTCCTGCATGACGAGGGTCATTGAGGTGTCAAGTTTCAACGGGCTGATAGCAAAGGAGGTAATGATGGAAATGAATGGCTTCTCTTTGAGATTTTCTCTACCGGATGCCACCATGGAAGCCAATTCAATGACGTCATGAAGACCCTTTAGATCATTTACTCCCGCCATAACATGTTTAGCAGTAGCCTTCATACAGGCATAAAACACATTCACATCATAGCTCGTCGGAGGAATATCTGTAGGAATACACGACCGCACATAAAAGTGAATATGGTCTAACCGATCCACAAGACTTCCGATTTCATAAATATCCTTAAGGGTTGACGGCCGTCGGGTGCCTGTTTCTAAATCCAGGACATTGATAGCGGCCCCTCCGGTTCCCATGTAGACCTTGTTTTCAGTGAGATCCAGGTCGTTCCCCTCTGCTCGGCCATAAAGCACCACCTGCTCGGGGGCCTTGGCTGCCTGATCCACAATCAACGTACGGGGGAAGCGAATGCGTGATGCGTTACGGTCAACCACTGCACCGGCTTTTTCAAGCATGGCAACACTCTCTTCCAGGCCGTGCTCATAACCAATACCAGTTTTTTCGAGGATTGCCAGAGATGCGTCGTGGATGGTCTTGATGTCTTCTTCAGAAAGGGGCTTGTACTGTCCGCCAGATAACCCGCTTAGTTTCATAATCGTTTCCTTTCGGCAGTCTCATAAAATTCGGACATCAGCATTACAGCATCTTTCATGTTGATAGCTTTTCTTACATATGAAATATTTTATGTCAAGAAAAAACCAAACCACGACAATTTTTCCGTTTTTAAACAGAAACAGCGCATCTGCAAATTTTTGCAAGCATTAATCATTAATATGTTGAACAGATTAGGCTATATATAGTAATACTTGAAAATATTCCTAAGCTATAGTAACAAGAAGTACCAATGGGATTGGTTTTCTGAATTCTGATTGAAAAAAATATTTTTTTTGATTATAAATATTTTATTAGAAAGGTGGCTATGATGTCAGATCCTAAGATGCACCCACTCATGGATACAATAACGAGAAACCTCGATGTACTAACGCCGAAAGCACGAGTTTTGGGAGAGTATATACTATCTCAACCCCGAAAAGCGGTGTTCATGACTATCAAGGAATTAGCCGAGGCTTGCGAAGTCAGTGAAGCTACCGTGGTGCGTTTTGTAGCCGGTATCGGTTACGATCGGTACAGTGATTTCCAGCAGGCATTGCGGGACTTTGTGGATACGGATCTTACCCTTTTGGACAGGCTGGATATCTCCGACATGAAGGCACCCAGTGCGCTGCGTTTCAGGCGCACAATCTCTGATGAGATCGACAATCTCCAGCAGCTATACAGCTCCCTTGACGT
>JAFDGR010000344.1 GCA_019309145.1 Deltaproteobacteria bacterium
TGATACCGCCATCAAGGCCTTCGGCAAGCTGGATATCGTGATCAACAACGCCGGGATCCTCCGGGACAAGACCCTTCCAAAGATGGAACCCGCAAACTGGGACGCGGGCATGGACGTCCATCTCAAAGGGGCCTACAACGTGACCCGGCCCGCCTTTATCAAGATGCGGGAAAACCGTTACGGCCGCATCATATTCACCACCTCAGCGGCAGGCCTTTACGGGAACTTCGGGCAGACCAATTACTCGGCCGCCAAGATGGGGCTCATTGGGTTCATGAACACCCTGAAACTGGAGGGGGAAAAGCACAATAGCAAGGTAAACACCGTGGCCCCTGTGGCGGCCACGAGGCTGACCGAGGATATCCTTCCGCCTGATCTCCTTCAAAAACTCAAACCCGAATTCGTGGCCCCCCTGGTGCTCTATCTCTCTTCCGAACAGTGTCCGGTGACCGGCGCCATATACAATGCGGGCATGGGCTACTTCAACCGGGTCGCCATTCTGACCGGAGCAGGATCCGTGGTGGGAGACGGGAAAAAGCCGCCTTCCCCGGACGAGGTGGCGGCAGACATGGACAGGATCAAGTCCCTTGAAGAGGCCCAGGAATACCCGAACGCCACCGCCGCCTTCAGCCCCATGCTGGATGCGTTCAATCCCAAGAAACAGGAACCGGCAGCCGAAGCAGAGGCAGGGCTCACCGTGAAGGCCATCTTCGACGGGCTCCCCGGCGCCTTCCAGGCAGACAAGGCGGCCGGGGTGGACGTGGTTTTCCAGTTCAACATCTCCGGCCCGAAGGGCGGCTCCTGGTACGCGACCATTCATGACGGAAATTGCCGCGTGGATGAAGGGACCCACGACAGTCCCACCACCACCATTGAGATGGGCGATGACGATTTTGTGAAGATGATCTCCGGTCAATTGAACGCCATGGCCGCTTATACGGGCGGCAAGCTCAAGATAAGCGGTGACCTCATGAAGTCACAGCTCATCGAAAAGCTGTTCAAATTTTAGAGTCAGGAGTGTCTTTTCGTCACTTTAGTCACTCTAACGCACTTACATTGAGGAGGAATACCCATGATTGGCATAACATCTTTTGGCGGTTATATCCCGAGGTTGCGGCTCAACCGCATGAGCATTTTTCAGAGCATGGGCTGGTTCGCTCCGGCGATTGTCATGGTCGCCCAAGGGGAACGCTCCTTTTGCAACTGGGATGAAGATTCCCTGACAATGGCGGTGGAGGCATCTCGTGATTGTCTCAAGGGGATAGATAAATCATGTGTCGACGCGCATTACCTCTGCTCAACCACCCTTCCCTTCGCAGACAGGTCCTGTGCGGGCGTGGTGAAAACCGCTTTGAACCTGAAGGATGATATCGTGGCGGCTGATTTCACCACTTCTCTCAAGTGCGGCGCCAGCGCCCTGATAACGGCCCTTGACGCGGTGAACGGCGGGGACAGACACAACATCCTGGTGACGGCATCCGATAAACGGGAGGCCAAGGCGGCATATTTTTATGAGATGTGGTTCGGGGACGGTGCCGCGTCCCTCCTCGTTGGAGACAGGGACGTGATCGCGGATTTCAAAGGGAGCTATTCAGTTTCCTATGATTTTGTGGATCACTACCGGGGGTCCTGGACGGAATATGACTACATGTGGGAAGAGCGCTGGGTCCGGGATGAGGGATACTCCAAGATCATTCCCGAGGCTGTTTCAGGGCTTTTCCAAAAACTCTCCATCTCCATGGATGACGTGGACACCCTCGTGTTTCCCTGTTTTTTCAAGGCGGAACACCGGAAAATCGCCAAAAAACTGGGCGCCGCCCCCGAGAAGGTCGTGGACAACATGCACGAGGAGTGCGGTGAAACCGGGGCAGCGCATCCCTTTGTCATGCTCGTGTCAGCCCTTGAAAAGGCCAATCCCGGGGACCGCATCCTTGTTGCGGGGTTTGGTCAGGGGTGCGACGCCCTCTATTTCCAGGTGACGGACAATATCAAGAACCTCCGTCCGCGGCGGGGAATCAAGGGAAGTCTCGAGAACAAGAAGACAATCGACAACTACCCAAAATTCCTCAAATTCAGGGACCTCATAAAAACCGAAATGGGCATCCGGGCAGAGGCCCCCACCCAGACGGCCATGACGGTCCTCTGGAGGAAAAGAAAAATGCTCACAGGGCTCATCGGGGGCAGGTGCACAAAATGCGGAACCCCACAGTTTCCCAAGATGGACATCTGCGTGAATCCCGAGTGCAACGCCCTCAACACCCAGGAGGACTATCCTTTCGCGGATGAGCCCGCGTTTATCAAGAGCTTCACCGGCGACCTCCTGGCCGTATCCATTGACCCGCCCGCCATTTACGGGATGATCCAGTTTGAAAACGGCGGCAGGTTCATGGCGGACTTCACGGACTGTGAACTGGATGATGTCCGGGTGGGGCAGAAGGTCACCCTCCAGTTCAGGAGGAGATTCGTGGACAGGGAGCGGGGTTTTTCAGGGTACTTCTGGAAGGCCATTCCCCTTCCCGGGACCGCGCCTGAAAAACCAGAAGAAGAGCGGATACGATTTGACGGAAAGGTTGCCATCGTGACCGGGGCGGGTGCGGGCCTGGGCCGGGTCTATGCCCTGGAACTGGCCAGGAGGGGCGCCAAGGTCGTGGTGAACGACCTCGGAAGCGCCAGGGACGGCTCCGGGGAAGGATCCCAGGCCCCG
>JAFDGR010000345.1 GCA_019309145.1 Deltaproteobacteria bacterium
TACTGGTAGTAAACCACCCTCGGGCAGTAGTGGTATTGCTTGATATCACTTACCCTCAGACCCAGCCTCTGCTCCTTCCCGTTCATCTCCATATTCTATATATTCCTTGTACTGCCTGAAATCCTTTTCACACACCGGCTGTATCAACACCTTACCATTGGAGCCCTCAAGGTTGTCCCTCAGCCTTATGGCCAATTCCTCCCTTCTGTTTCTGGATAGGTATCCTATGAAACCACTGAACTGGGTCCTCTCCAGCCCGAAGTCCTTGCAAATCCGCGCTGCCCGGTTACGGACCCTGTCATCTTCGATATCGTAAAACACATAGACAATGACCTCGCCGGGCCGTCCCACCAGGTCAAGAGCATCGATGCCGGTTTTGACCATATCCTGTTGCTTTACGATCCTGCCCATTCTAGCCTCTTTCGGAAATCGTACCGCTGGCCCCTGACCCGCTGATCCTTACCATTTGAATGAAAAGGGTCGGTAAGCCCTCACTTCACAGAGAAATGCCGCCAGGTTCCTTGCCTGGATCTGGATTATGGATCTGATCTGGTATTTCTTCCCCTGGTATGTCTCCCTTGACTCCAACCTGTTGATGATCTTTTGGCTCAGATTCTTCCTTGTATCTGTGTCAAGGAGCCCACCCTCCATGTTCATGTTCTCCCCAAGGTTGATGTAAGAGATGACGGTCCTGTCCACCACTGGCTGCCTGAATTCCTCAACTAGGTCGAGCACGAGCGACGGTTTTCCTGGACGATCAACATGGAGAAAACCAGCAAAGGGCTCCAGGCCAGCACATACCACCGCACCCCAAACATGACTGTAAAGGATACCGTACCCGTAGTTGAGCATGGCATTGACCTTGTCCGTAGCACCCCGGTGCACCCGGCCCATAAACTCGACCCTCCCCTTGATGATCTCTTGCACTCCTTCCCAGTAGGCCCTGGTCGAACTGCCTTCAAGGCCAAGCAATTCATTGCGAATTTGTTCCACGGTCTTTCCCTTTAGACCCTTGACCTTGTTTTCACTTTCCTCCAGTAATCTGATCTTCTCCTCCAGTACGGAGTACCGCTCAAGGTTCGATCTCTTCATATACTTCCCGAAATAGAGCAGGAGGTTTCTCTGGTTCCGGAGCTTGCCCTTTACAACGATCCTGGAAAATTCTCCGCCCCTTTCGTCGTCTAGGGCCCGGAACTGCTCTCTTCTGGCCTGGATAGTGGCTGAAAGCATGGGGGATGTCAGCTTGGCAAAAGGCCTGCCGTTTCCCTGGAGAAAATTGATATGGATCCCCCTGGCGCAAAGCTCCATGATAAGATCGGAAGAGATGGTGATGCCCTTTGACGTGATGCATACCTCGCTGAGTCTGAAAAACGGGAATTCATATATGAGGTCCTTACCTTTCCTAACAATAAGCCTGTCGCTCTTTTTACTCAGGAAAAGGCCGAACCCTGAAAGAACTATCTGGGCCGCATCTCCCGATCTGACAAGCGTGATCTCGTCACTCACCCTGATGTCTTCTTCCACATCCTTATCAACAAGAATGGGAAGGGGCTTGGCCTCTCCAGTAAAAAGGTCGTATTGTGCGGGCGGTTCCCGAGGTACGAGGGGACGCTCATCACCTATGTAAATAACCTCGGCCATACCATTCTCCTTTGTGCCTCTTTGAACCAAGGAACTCGCAGGACCCGAGCATTAGTCCATGTCTCGGCATGAATCCGTAAATTCGAAAAATCTCGGACAAAACTACCACCTCTTGGCCCCACCTAAACCCAATAACCCCTAGAATGCCACTACTCATTAAAACGGCACGAGTGATCATCAACTTTAAAAAATTTTTACTGGTTTTAGATCGCGACTTCACATTTGTACCATCCCTGGCCAAAAGCAGCAGCCTTGCCCACGTGCAAGTACTGCCCAATCCAGAGGAAAGGCCAGAACTCCGCCAAGTCTCCTTCGTAGACCACCTCTCCCACATACCCCTTAAGCTCGTGGGTAAGGTGCCGGTGCTTTGAGTAACGGGTCTCCTCGACCCAGTGCAGATCCTGGTAAGCAGTCCGCACGCTCTCGGCCCTTCTTCCAAAACCCCGGAAGTCCATGTCAAGCGGTCTGCCACAGTAGAAGTAAGAAAGGGAGTGGATTCTATCCCTCAACCTTTTCATCAGTGCGCCGAAGCCCGGACGTACCCATTGCCCCTTGTCCTTTAGAAGCACCGGGGTGAAAAACTTCACGCGTACCCGGTCCTGCTTCAGCTCCGTGGCCTGGCCAAGGTGGATTTCCAGTTGCGGGGTATGAACCAGGTTGTCCCCGGCCTCCATCACTCTTTGCACCGCACCCGATCCATCCAGGCACTCGACACGACCGATGCTGAATCGTCCCCGACCTGCCCCGATTCCCCTGCTACCGAGCTCCTTGAACGATACGATCACGTAAGGGAAAAGGTCTCTGCAGTTTCCGACCAAAACCAGATCAAAGAAAATGCGCTGCCCGGGCTCATAGGTATCTTTTTGGTCCAGAGGCGGTTTTATAACGAAAGGCCTCGGGATGTCGCGGTTGAGTCTCAGCCGATCGGACGACTCAGGAACCTTCGGCGCGAACACGACCCCGTACGGGCAGTTATCATGTATCCCGCACGAGTCACACGATGCCTGCCTGTCGGCACACACCAGGCTCCTCAGTGCCGCCCCGAACGCCCCTC
>JAFDGR010000346.1 GCA_019309145.1 Deltaproteobacteria bacterium
CCCCGGACAACCCGATTGGGAAGGCGGTGCACTGATATGCAACAGGAATATGCATACATTGTTCCAATTTTTCCCAATAGGCCCCACAAAAAGAAGAAAGCAGCAAAAAATTTTCATTGACACCCTTCAATACAATGCAGTAGGGTCCTCTTGTTCTCGAGGCGGGTGATCTCCTTGTTATGGAGACACCGACCTCACCGTTTTTCTCGACCAGAGCGCTGCTTTTTCACGGATCTTTCCCGGGTGGAAGCGCCTTCTGAATCGGAAAACCGGTATTGCCGATTTTGCGTCAATAAATCGGCACCAGCAGGAGAGTTCTTTAAGAAAACCATATCTCTTGGAAAAAACCGCCTGGATCGCCCGCAAAACCCGACCGGGACGGTTTGCTGCCCGGAAGAATCCCCGACATGAATTCCTTTCATCCTCCCGGCCAAACCACCCTGCATGCGGCCATCCACACGCGGCAAATAGAACAGGGGCGCTTTCAACTGACTGCCGAAAGCTGATTGCTTCAGCCTACAGGCGAAGTAACTGGACGGACACCATTCACCTTTGAACATCAATGAGGGAGGATACATCACATGTCACAAAAAAAAATGACCATAGCAGACTTGCAACAAAAAAAGGCGGCGGGCCTGAAAATTACCATGGTGACGGCCTATGACTATCCAACGGCCCATCTCGCTGACCAGGCGAAAATAGACACCATCCTGGTGGGAGATTCCCTCGGTATGGTCGTGCTCGGCTACGATACCACCGTACCGGTCTCCATGGACGAGATGATTCATCATTGCAAGGCCGTTTGCCGGGGTTCGAAAGGCAGCTTCATTATCGGCGACATGCCGTTCATGTCCTATCAGGTCAGCATTGAGAGGGCCATCGAGAATGCCGGACGGTTCATAAAAGAGGCGGGATGTGACAGCGTAAAACTGGAGGGAGGAAGAGAAATGAGCCCGGTTGTGCGGGCTATCGTGGATGCCGGGATTCCCGTATGCGCCCACATCGGGCTCACCCCCCAAACAGCCACCAAGTTGAGCGGTTTTCGGGTGCAGGGAAAGGACGCCGAGAGCGGGAGAAAGTTAATCGAGGACGCAAAGGCCCTCGAGACGGCGGGCGCCTTCATGATCGTCATGGAATGCATTCCCGACTTGCTTGCAGCCCGCATAACCAAGACCCTTACCATCCCCACCATCGGCATCGGCGCGGGCAAAGACTGTGACGGCCAGGTCCTCGTGTATCATGACCTGGTGGGATTGTTTGAACGCTTTACCCCAAAATTTGTCAAGCAATACGTGAACCTGGCGCCCCAGATCAGGAGAGCGCTCAGCGAATACAAAAAAGAGGTGGAGGAAGGGGTTTTTCCCGGGGCGGAACATAGCTTTGCCATGAGCGCCGAAGAGGCGGAAAAAATGTAATTTAACCTTCTGATTTCACGAAGTTAAGATTGCAAAACCACTGTTTGAGAATCAGGTTGCCAATGGGAGGCCGGGAAGCAGGGAACACCGGTTTTGGGCAAGAGTGAAAAGGAGGGCGAAAAAATGCGTTTTCTTGTGGTGGGTCCAGGTGCCATGGGCTGTCTCTTCGCCGGCCGCCTGAAAATGGCAGGACACGAGGTTACGCTCCTCGATTACCGTCCCGAGCGTGCGAACCTGCTCAACAGCAACGGCATCAGAATTGAGGGAATCGGCGGGGAAGCCACCGTCCAGGTCCCGGTCATCACCGGAAAGCCGGCCGGCACACCTGATGCCGTTCTTGTCTGTGTCAAGGCGGGAAAAACCCATGCCGCCGTTGAAAAACTTGCGCATCAATTGCCGGAAAAGGCCCATGTTCTTACGCTTCAGAATGGTCTCGGCAACATGGACGTCCTCCGGGAGATCTTCAGTGAACACCGGGTGCTCGGCGGAGTTACCGCGGAAGGAGCCACGCTCCTCGGGCCCGGCCATATACGGCACGCAGGGAAGGGCGATACAATCATCGGGCCCTTGGGCCCCTTTCCGGAATCTATCGAGAAAATTGTTGCCGCCTTCAAGACAGCCGGATTCAACTCTCGGGCGGTGGAAAACATCGATGCCATGATCTGGGGGAAATTGATTATCAACGTGGGAATCAATGGGCTTACCGCCATAACCAGGCTCAGAAACGGAAGGCTCCCCGAGGTTTCCGGCACATTGCGGGTCATGAAAGACGCGGTCGCAGAGGCGGAAAAAGTAGCAATCGCCATGGGAATCCAGCTCCCCTACCCCGACCCCCTCGAAAAAGTCATCGATGTCTGCAGGGCCACGGCCGGGAACGTGGCCTCCATGCTCCAAGATATCCTCAGTCAAAGAAAAACAGAAGTGAAGTATATCAATGGGGCCATTGTGAAGCAAGGGAAGGCAACAGGGATTCCCACCCCGGTGAACAACACCATCACCTCCCTGGTGGAAGCTCTTCAGGAAACATTCGAGGAGTACCTCTCCTGAAATCCATCTGGAACGGCTTGCATTTCCCGCTAGAAACCTTATACTCACAAGCGCAGAGATAGAAAGGATGTGTAACACAAACTGAAAGGTGAACAACGAATGACCATGCCCTCCGGAGTCATTGAAGTAGACCTCTTTTCCGAGAAGGTGAACAGCAACACCCATCCGGACGCGGCCCGGTTCAGAAAGGCCCTGGAATCAGTGGCAGACGAATATCACTGCCGTCTC
>JAFDGR010000347.1 GCA_019309145.1 Deltaproteobacteria bacterium
AGAGACCCGCACTGCCGGGTCAACGCGCAGGAGATTGGTGGGTTTTTCCTCCTCCACCTGGAAACGGTTGAGCCCTACCACCACCCGCTCTTCTTTTTCGATCTCGCGCTGATATTGGTATGCGCTGTCCTGGATCTCCCGCTGCACAAAACCTTTTTCAATGGCCCGAACCGCGCCGCCCATGTCGTCGATCTTGCGGATGTAATTTTCGGCCCTTTTGCAGATTTCTTTTGTCAAACGCTCGATATAGTAGGAGCCTGCCAGGGGATCCACCGTGTCGGTAACCCCGCTCTCGTAGGCGATCAACTGCTGGGTCCTCAGGGCTATCTGCACGGCCTCCTCCGAGGGAAGGCACAGGGCCTCATCCATGGAATTGGTATGCAGGGACTGGGTCCCGCCCAACACCGCGGCAAGGGCCTGGAAGGCAACCCGGACGATGTTGTTTTTCGGCTGCTGGGCCGTCAGCGTACAGCCTGCTGTCTGGGTGTGGAACCGGATCATCAGGGACCTGGGGTTCTTTGCCCCAAACCGCTCTTTCATGATCCTGGCCCACAACCGCCGCGCGGCCCGGTATTTCGCGATCTCCTCCAGGAAATCAAGGTGCGCGTTGAAGAAAAAGGAAAGCCTGGGGCCGAAGGCATCCACCTCCAGCCCTGCCCGAACCGCGGCTTCCACATAGGCAATACCGTTTGCCAGGGTAAAGGCAACTTCCTGCACTGCCGTGGACCCGGCTTCACGGATATGATAACCGCTGATACTGATGGTATTCCAGAGGGGAATATTTTTAGCGCAATAAGAAAAAATATCCGTGATAATCCGCATGGATGGCTCGGGGGGATAAATGTAGGTCCCCCGGGAGGAATATTCCTTTAAAATGTCGTTCTGGATCGTCCCCCGCAATTTTTCAAAGGGCACACCCTGTTTTTCCGCCACGGCCAGGTACATGGCCAATAACACGGCGGCAGGGGCATTAATGGTCATGGAGGTGCTCACCTTATCCAGGGGAATCCCGTCAAAAAGCGTCTCCATGTCTTCCAGTGAATCAATGGCGACCCCCACCTTGCCCACCTCCCCGATGGCCATCTCGTGGTCAGAGTCATACCCGATCTGGGTGGGCAGATCAAAGGCCACGGAAAGGCCGGTCTGTCCCTGGTCCAGGAGAAATTTATACCGCCGGTTGGATTCTTCCGCGGTTGCAAAGCCCGCGTACTGGCGCATGGTCCAGAAACGCCCCCGGTACATGGTAGGCTGCACCCCCCGGGTGTAGGGATACTCTCCCGGGAATCCTATCTCCTCCACATAGTTGATATCTTCCGTATCCAGAGGCGTATACAGCCTCTTCAAGGGAATCCCGGAAGTATTGATAAATTCAGGCTTTCTTTCTGGCCTCTTTTGGAGCTTTTCTTCCACCTTTTCAGTCCATTGTTCAAAGAGCTTTTCCATACGCTCGATACTTGTTTCCCGTGCCATTCATTTTCCTCCATCCGTGCTCTCACAACATTGTCGTCAAATGCAGAGAGCCAGTTTCAAAACACCCCCTTTTGCCCGATCTCTGCGTCAGGCTCGAATTTTAATCCTCGAAATATGCAAATATATTCCTGTGGTTAAAATTTTCGCCTTTCTTGATCTCGAACAAAATTGAACATTTTGAAACCGGCTCCATAAGTTCATTATCACGTTTTTTTCTTTTTTCAAACCCTTTCTTTGGGTCAGTTTGTGGGACCGTCAAGAGAACCTATCGTCTGGAACATCGTCAACTGCATAGAGCAGTGCCCTTGTAAAAGGAGCAAAAATGAATCTTCCATTTTGAGCGTTTTTTTATAATCATATGCTACAAGAATATCCACAGGAAAGACACGGTATTTTTTGACGATTTTCATCTTGACAGGGGTTGATAGCTGTATTATAGCTACAAACCGTTTCCATATCTACCGCTGACTGGCATTCCAGCCCGCAGAGTCAAAATTCTACTTGCATCAAGGGAGAATGAGAGAATGACGCTCAATGAAATCCTGGATTTGCTGAATGGGATCATGCGTACCACAGGGGTCTTCAATTTCGACCCGAAAGTGATTGTCATGTGGGTAATTGCGTCCCTTTTCATCTATCTGGCCATCGCCAAGAAATACGAACCACTCCTCCTGCTCCCCATCGGGTTTGGGATTTTCATCGTGAACTTCCCACTCGTTCCCATGATGGGGTACGAACACGGACGACCGCAGCTCCTCCAGTTCTTTTATCACTACGGCCTGGAGTGGGAAATCATTCCCTGTGTCATTTTCCTCGGTCTTGGAGCCATGACCGATTTCGGGCCTTTGATCGCGAATCCCAAGACATTGCTTATCGGGGCCGGGGCACAGCTCGGGGTCTTCGTGACCTTTACCGGCACCGTGCTGGCGGGCTTCACGCTGAAAGAGGCGGCATCAGTGGGAATCATCGGCGGCGCCGACGGTCCGACCACCGTCTACCTGACAACCCTCCTGGCGCCACAACTCCTCGGGGCGAACGCGCTTGCCGCGTACTCCTATATGGCCATGGTGCCCCTGATACAGCCCCCCATCATGCGGATGATGACCTCCAAAGAAGAGCGCAAGATTCGCATGCGCCAGCTCAGGCCGGTTTCCAAGAGGGAAAAGATCCTGTTCCCCATGGTAACGGCCGGTATCATCGCGCTGCTTGTGCCCTCGGT
>JAFDGR010000086.1 GCA_019309145.1 Deltaproteobacteria bacterium
AGTTTTCACGACAGCGTTTGACAGAACGGGGGATACAATGAAGGAGATCAGTAACAGGGACGGGGGGGCCACCTTACTTCTCCAGGGAAACCAGGCCATTGCCCGCGGTGCCCTGGAAGCAGGGGTCCTTTTCTGCGCCGGGTATCCTGGCAACCCGTCCTCGGAAATTATCGAGACCCTTGCGGCAGCATCCAGTGATTTGCCCATCTACGTGGAGTGGTCTACCAATGAAAAAGTCGCACTGGAGGCTGCCACGGCCGCGTCGTTCGCAGGGTGCAAGGCCATTGCGAGCATGAAACAGAACGGCGTCAATGTGGTCTCAGATTTTCTCACGAATCTCACCCTTTCCGGGACCAAAGGAGGAATCGTCCTGGTCTCGTGCGATGATCCCGGCGGGATTTCCAGCACGAACGAGGAAGATGCGCGGATATTTGCCCAGATATCCGATATCCCGCTCCTGGAACCTTCCACGCCCCAGGAGGCCCTGGATATGACCAAGTGGGCGTTTGAACTGTCTGAAGAGATCCGAAATATCGTGATGATCAGGAGCGTCTCCAGGCTTTCTCACACGCGTTCTACTGTGCAGACGGGGGAAATTCCTGAAACGGATGAACGACCGCACTATGAGGTGAATGGGCCCCCTTTCAATACCTTTCCCATCCTCCTGAAACACCGGAAAAGGCATGAAAAACTTGCCCGAGCCATTAAACGCTTTGAAACATCCCCGTTTAACAGGTACGACGGGCCGGACACTGCGCAACTCCTCATCATTGCCTCGGGATGTGCATGGAACTACGCGGCGGAGGCAGTAGAAATCCTGGACCTCCGGGACAGGGTCGGGATCCTCAAACTGGGCACCACATGGCCGTTGCCCCAGAAGCTTCTCCATGATTCCCTGGCGCGATTTGAAACAATTCTCTTTGTGGAAGAAGTGGAGCCTTTTGTGGAGTCCAATGTCATGGCTTTCGCGGCAAGCGTGGGAAAGCAGATCGGCATCAAGACCTGGCTGGGAAAAACTTCCGGTCATATCCCTGATTCCGGTGAATTGAGCCCGGGACTGCTCGCCAAAGTCCTTGCGGACATTTTCGATTTGGAACCCATGTCGACCTCCCGGGCTTTCCTGGATCACCTCAGGCCCCAAGTGGAAGGGAAGATCCCTCCACGGGAATTCGGGTTTTGTCCGGGATGCCCGCACCGGGCGTCATACTATGCCATGAAGACAGCGCTGGCCTGGGATAATCGGGAAGGTTTCGTGTCCGGAGATATCGGATGCTATTCAATGGGCATGTGGCCCACCGGCTTCAACCAGGTAAAGTCCGTTCACGCCATGGGATCCGGGGTCGGCCTGGCGAGCGGATACGGGAAACTGGAGAAATTCGGGTTTCATCAGCCTGTTCTTACGGTCGTTGGTGATTCGACTTTTTTTCACGCCAGTATCCCCGCGCTCGTTAATGCGCAATTCAACCAATCCGACATGCTGCTCGTGATCCTCGACAACAGTGCTACCGCCATGACCGGATTCCAGCCCCATCCCGGCACCGGGATGACGGCGATGGGTGATCAAACAGAGATCGTAAACATGGAGGCCCTCTGCCGTTCACTTGGAGCGGAAGTGCGGGTTGAAGATCCATTCGACATGGAACGGACCGCACGGACCATCTACGAGCTCCTGCAGAGGAAAGGGTTGAGGACACTCATCCTCCGGAGGAAATGTGCACTCGTGCAGGGCAGGGAAGGGGGCTTTCCGTACCACATGGAAGTGGACCAGGAAAAATGCGTGGGGGAAAGCTGCGGGTGCGGGAGATATTGTACCCGCATTTTCCGGTGCCCCGGGCTTGTATTTGACGAGGCAAAAGGAAAGGCAAAAATCGACCAGGTGATCTGCGTTGGATGTGGGGTCTGTGCCCAAATCTGTCCCCAGGGTGCGATCCAGGCACAGGAGATTTGAAAAATGTTGCTTAATGTCATCATAACGGGAGTAGGAGGCCAGGGAAATGTCCTGGCATCTCAGATCCTCGGGAGGGCGGCCGTCGAAAAAAAACTGCAGGTGACTATCGGGGAGACATTCGGCTTATCCCAGAGAGGCGGATCAGTCATGAGCCATATCCGTATCTCCGACGAGAAGCAATACGGTCCCCTGATCCCTCCCAACAGGGCTGATGTGATTGTCGGTCTGGAGCCCCTGGAAACCATCAGGATTTTTCCCGGGTATGGGAACGAGCGGACGACCCTGCTGATCAATTCCAGGCCCATCTACCCTTTGAATGTGATTGCGGGGGACGTGAGCTATCCCTCCCCGGAATGGATCAGGGGAGTCATCACGGAAACGGGAAGCCCCCTGTACTGGCTTGATGCCACGCCGTTGGCCGTGGAATTGGGCGGCCCGATCATGCTGAACATGATTATGCTTGGAGCCCTGTGCGAACTGCCTTTTGTGCCGATGGAAAAAGGAGACCTGGAGGGTGTTTTAACCGCCCTTTTCCCTGAGTCCAGGCTCAAGGCCAACTTCAAGGCCCTGGCAATAGGCGGGGAACTCATACGTGGCTATGATCATTGATCTTCACATACACTCGAGAGATTGCTCTGATGGAAAGATGGGCCTGGTGGATATCTTTCGTGTAGCGGAAAAACGAAACATCCGGCTCATTTCCATCACCGATCACGATGCTGTTGAATGCCAGGAAACGGCAATGGAACTTGCCGCGGAACATGGTATGCACTACCTCCCCGGCGTGGAGTTGAATATCACGTTTTCCCATCCGGCGTACCGGGAAGGAAAAGCAATATCCCTGGATGTGCTGGGATATGGCTATGACATCCAGAACAGGACACTCAGGGAAAAGACCCGTCAATTACGGGAATACCGCAACATGCGCGCGAAAAAGATCCTGGACAACATCAATCAAGAGCTTTTGCAAGAGAAGAAACCGCCCATGACCCCGGAAGACGTGAAGGCGATCGAGGAATCCGTGGATGGAGCCTTTGGGAGACCGCATATCGCCGATTATATGGTGAAAAAAGGAATGGTCACCACGCGGCAAGAGGCTTTTGACCGGTACCTGGTGAAATGTAATGTGCCCAAGCTTCCCGTATCCCTGGAAGAGGCATCCGCGCTCATCCATGGGGCGGGAGGGAAGTTGATGCTCGCCCATCCCAATGATCCAAATGGGACTTCTCTGGTATCCCTTACTTCTTCTATCAGACAGCAGATTGAAATTATTAAGACAACCATGCTCTCCCACCTGGACGGGATAGAATGCTTCCATTCCCGGCTCAGCCAAGAGACGACTTCGGCTTATCTTGCGTTTGCCCGGGAAGAGGGCCTGATGGTCACCGGAGGTTCCGACTGCCATCAGCAACCGGTCATCATGGGGACTGTTGCCGTCCCTGATTTTGTTGCACTGCAATTCGGCATTCATCCGGACTGAATCTTCCCGCAGAGCGGGAGACATCAAGAAGTCCCCTGAAAGAGGGCAACAAGAGTCTGAACCCTGAAATCCGAAACTCGAAGCACGAAATTCGAAACAAACTCGAATGACCGAAATTCCAAATTCTCAAGATCTGTATCATGGTGGAAACAGCAAAAAATGCAACGATGACTTGATAATTCGAGGGTTATTGGGGTTTGTTTTTGTCATTCAAATATTGAGTTTTTTGAATTTGTTTCGAATTTCGAGATTAGAATTTCGTGCTTTGTATCGTGATTCCCCTGATTGAGGGTTTAATCCCAAGCAAGGAATGATCATGAACACTTTAATTCAGGACCTGTCCCGACCGGGAGCCCTCCCGGACAAAACGAAAAATGTCAGTGTTATCCAGACCCACATATCTATCGTGTTTGTGGCGGACCATTTTGTCTACAAAGTAAAAAAGCCGGTGAACTTCGGGTTTCTCGATTTCTCCACCCCTGAAAAACGGGAGTATTACTGTCACCAGGAAGTAGTCCTGAACAGGAGACTCTCAAAGGATCTCTACCTTGGAGTGCTTCCTGTCCACTTTGACGGCAGAAGTTATTCCCTGGCGCAGGCCAAAGGCGATGTTGCCGACTACGCAGTGAAGATGAAAAGGATTCCTGAAGAGAGGCTCATGGACCACGTCTTTGAGCGCGGTGAACTGGAAGAGCAATCCCTGACGGATATAGCGGGTGTGCTTGCGCGCTTTCACTCAACCGCAGAAACGTCTCCCGAGATTGCTGAATATGGCCGACCTGATCAATTCAAGGTGAATACCGATGAAAATTTTGAGCAGGTGGACAAATATCAGGGAGTGACCATCAAGAAACAGGAATTCAAGGCACTCAAGAAATGGACCGAAGTTTTTTACGACAGGTTTGATTCCCTGTTTTACCAGCGTATCTCCCAGGGACGTGTGAGAGACTGTCATGGGGACCTCCATATGGAGCATATCTGCCTGACGCCCGATTTGCCTATTTTTGACTGTATTGAATTTAACGAGCGATTCAGGTACAGTGATACCATCGCAGATATCGCGTTTCTCCTGATGGATCTCGAGTATCACGGGGGATATGGTGAGGCACAGACATTGTGGAAAGCGTACAAGTCTCTTGCAAAAGAGGAAGAGGAGGAAATTGATAACCTGCTGACTTTTTACAAGGTCTACCGGGCCTTTGTTCGAGGGAAGGTGAACAGCTTCCAACTGGATGACAAGACCATCGGGCCGGAAGAAAAAAGAAAAGCCATAGAGACTGCGGCTCGGTATTTTAAACTTGCGTATTCTTATATATATTAGTGCCCATCCATAAATGGCTCTTTTGCCCGATATCGTTTCTGGATGAGTACAAGACAGACTGAAAGGTATTTAGGCTGAAGTACAGCAATGGATTGAAAAAACATGGTTTGTATGAAGAGCAAGTGAACGGGATGTTCTTGAAGCGGCGTCATCAGGCACTCAATATGTTGAGTGCCTGATCCGCAGCGACCGGAGTCATGGACGACGGAGGGAGTGTAGCTTCAGGAAGTGGAGAAAGAGATGAAAGAACCTTTTGTGGATTTTATGAAGAGAGAACTGGGTGCAAGGACGGTGCTTATCGCGTGCGGCCTTCCCGCATCATACAAGACCGAGACCACCGAGGTCATTGCCATGCTCAAGGGCTACAGGATTCTTCGTACCGACATGATCAGGCTGGAGGTCCTGAAACACGAGGATATCTTTGACGAAAAAGTGGCCTCCAACATGAACAAACGTACGCTTGTGTATGATGAGATGTTCCGGCTTGCGGATGAACTGACCGCAAAAGGAAACGGCATCATTCTTGATGCCACCTTTGTCACGCAGGAGTTGAGACAACGGGCTGCAAGCGTTGCGGCCAAACATAATATGGCTTTTGTTATTCAGCAAACCTCGTGTCCCAAGGAAGTATCACTCCGAAGAATCGCGCAGAGGACGAAGGAAAACTACGAATCCAATGCCCTGACCGAACAGGCCTATACCAACAACCTCAAGAAGTTTGAACCGGTGGATCTGTCAGACCTGAAGTCACTTTTCCCTGCCCTTCACATTATTCACCTCGTGGTTGACACCTCGTCGGACAAAGAAGATGAATGGTTTGTCGTGCAGGAAGAAAGGAGATTCTGAGATGTCTTCCCCGTCAGTGGGAATCATCTATAAATACCGTCACAAACCCGCGCAAACCCAGGCGAGGAAGCTCGAAAAATGGCTGAAGCAACGGGATGTCAAGGTTTACTCCGAAGAAATGGAGGTGCGTGACTCCTTAGAAAGTTCCATTGAAGAGCGCTCTTCCATTCCAACCACGGTCAACTGGGTTGTCGTGCTGGGAGGGGACGGCACCCTGCTTGGAGCCGCACGCAAGGTCGGCCGCTTCGGCGTTCCTATCCTCGGGGTCAACCTGGGAGGACTGGGTTTCCTTACGGGTATCCCGCTCAATCGACTGTATACCGTGGTCAAACTGCTCCTGGAAGGAAAACTTCAGGTCGAGCACAGGATCCTGTTGGAAGCCCGGATCGTGCGCGAGGGAAAAGATGTCCATCAATTCCAGGTCCTCAATGATATGGTCATTAATAAAGGGACGCTCGCCAGGATCATAGACCTTGATGTCTCCATCAATGGAGAATTCCTAACCACCTTCAGAGCGGACGGACTCATCGTTTCCACTCCTACGGGCTCCACCGCTTACAATCTATCGGCAGGAGGACCAATCCTTTACCCCACAATGCAGTCTTTTATCCTCACCCCCATCTGTCCCTTTACCCTGACCAACAGACCGATCCTGCTTCCTGAGACAGCAGCCATTGAAATCCGGCTGGGAAAAGAAAGTGAGGAACAGGTCGTCCTGACTCTGGATGGCCAAGTGGGCGTTGACTTCCATTATGGCGATCGCATCATTATCCGCAAGTCAACCGAGAGTATCAAGCTCTTCAAACCACCAGATTACAGTTTTTTCAACATTCTCAGGACAAAATTGATGTGGGGCGGCGGGGCATACGAATGGAAACCAACAGACGAGTATTCCAGGTAGACCGCAGGGACATTTGTTATCTGCGATATACGCTCGAATCTTACGACGGCATGGCCGTGGTGAGGACCATTGATCCTCACGCTGCACTGATAGAAGTGTCTATTGCACCGGGTTGCGAGTCCATTGCCGAGCCGCTGTTTGAGGACCTGAAAAAAAGGGAAGGGCTCCGTATGGAGGAGGCAACAGGTCAAAGGCGAAAGGAAGCCGCATTGAAAAAAACGTACTACATTGCCACCATGGGCTGCCAGATGAATGAATATGATTCGGAGTTCCTTGGACAGCGGCTCATGGAATACGGGTACAGACCGGTCGATGATCCGGAAAGAGCGGACATCGTGGTCATCAATACCTGTACCGTGAGGGAAAAAGCGGATCAAAAGGCAATGAGCCTCCTGGGCCGTCTGTCCCGCATCAAGACAAGGAAGAACCCCGGCATGATCCTGGGCGTAGCAGGATGTCTCGCCCAAAAAGAAGGGCAACGGTTGTTTCATCGGTTTCCCCAACTGGATCTGGTGGTCGGTCCCCGCGAATTGTCAGAGATCCAGGGAATCCTTGACGCTGTTCTCCTCCAGAAACGGAGGATGATCGCCACACGCCTTGATCTCCCCCCGTTGAATGCTTCAAAGATCCATCAGCTCCAGGGGAAGCAGGTCTGTGCGTATGTTTCAATCATGGAGGGGTGTGATAATTTCTGCACCTACTGTATTGTGCCCTACGTACGAGGGAGAGAAATCTCGCGACCTCCACGGGATATCATGGAAGAGGTCAGGCTTCTCATCGACCAGGGAGTAAAAGAGATAACGCTTCTTGGACAAAATGTGAATTCCTATTCCTGGCAAGATCCCGACGGATCCTTCGACTTTCCCTCTCTCTTGCAAATGCTGAGTGAGGTGGATGGACTTGTCCGGCTCCGGTTTACGACCTCTCACCCAAAAGATCTCTCGGATGATCTTATTCGTTGCTTCAAAGACATCGAGATTCTCTGCCCGCATATCCATCTTCCCTTCCAGGCAGGTTCCAATGAAGTGCTGGAGCGGATGAAAAGGGGGTATTCCCGCGAGCACTACCTGGAACTGGTCTATAAATTGCGTGAGGCGGTACCTCATATAGCCATAACAAGTGACGTGATGGTGGGCTTTCCCGGTGAATCACCCAAGGATTTTGAGCAAACCCTTGACCTCATGGAAAAAATTCGATTTGATGCACTTTTTTCCTTTAAATATTCCGACAGAGAAGGTACAGTAGCTTTTCACATGGGTGGAAAGATCAGTGAAGGGGAAAAGTCCAGGCGATTAAACCGGTTGCAAACCTTGCAAAAGGAAATCACGCTTCAGAAAAACAAGGCCCTGGAAGGGAAAGCGGTCTCGGTGTTGGTGGAAGGGGTAAGCAAAAAAGGTGGCCAGTGGATGGGACATACGGACACCAATAAGATAGTTAATTTCTCCTTTGATAAAGGAAAGATAGGTGATATAGTTAATGTACTAATTAAGACTGCTTTCATCAATTCTCTTCGAGCTGTATAGATGTAGGACGGTTATGAACATCCAGCACATAGATTATACAACAGAACGATGTCTGATCGTGGATGACGAAAAGGGCGTCCGGGACAGTATCGTGGAAGGCCTCCAACTCCTGGATCTTCAAGCAGCAGGCGCCCCCGGCGGCGAAGAAGCCCTTATTGAGCTTGAAAATGCAGGAGATTACAGTTTTCTCATCACTGATATGAAGATGCCGGGCATGGACGGCCTTGAGCTTATTGAAAAATCCAGAAAGTTATATCCGGACATGTGTATTATCGCCATGACGGGGCAGGCAAAGAGTTATAAGTATACTGATGTTATCAATGCCGGTGCCACTGACTTTATTAATAAACCTTTCGGCACTGATGAGCTCGAGGCGAAAATCAGGCGAGCCATTATTGAACGGAACACCAAGTCAGAACTGAACCGGCTGTCCATCACTGATTCGCTCACCGGACTTTTTAACCAGCGCCATTTCTATGCACGCCTGCGAGAAGAAATAGCACGGGCAAAGAGACAAAAACGAACGCTGTCCCTGATCCTCCTGGATCTTGACGATTTCAAGGGGTATAATGATGCCCACGGCCACCTTGCCGGCGACGAACTACTCAGCAAAACAGGGGGGATTATTCACGCAAGCATTCGCGAAGACGTTGATTCCGGCTATCGATACGGGGGAGATGAATTCGCCGTTATCCTGATCGACGCAGATGACGCCGCCGCCCAGGAAATCGGGCGGAGGATTGACGAAGGTCTCCGGAAGCGTCTTGGCATCAGCGCGAGCATGGGTTTTTCCCAGTATTCGTCGACCATGAGCGCAGAGACCTTCGTCAATATGGCGGACAAGGCGCTTTACCGGTCGAAAGAAAAGAAAAATCACTAAAAGTCGTTTCATAGAAGATTGCTCATCGGTGTTTTCGTAATGTCTGATAATATATATTATGTAAACTTCTTGAAGCAGGCTTTTGCCCGTGCGTCTGAGCCCTTCTCTCCTTGAAGAAAAAGACTTGTTGACACGAATATATGTCATGTAGTAGTAAAATAAAGATGAGTCATTTTCAAAAGGCTCAATTTTGCCCGGTTGACGTAAAGATCAGACAAAAGTGGGCGTTTTGAAATTGGCTCGATATCTTGATGGAGGTCATGCTGAATGGGAAGCGTTGTAAAGAAGCGGAGAAAAAAGATCAGGAAACACAAGTACCGAAAACTGAAAAAGAAGATGCGGCATAAGAACAAGTAAGGCACCCCTCAGTGCTACCAAGTTTATAAAAAAAGAAGGCAGCCGAAATTGGCTGCCTTCTTTTTCCTTGCGCCGGAAGCCCAACGCCTCAAGCCGCATTACTTGCTGTAATCGTACCATCCCCCGCCGGTTTTTCTGCCCAGTTTCCCGGCCCGGATCATGGTTTTGAGTAAATTGGGCGATACCCACTTTGACTCTTTGTTCAGCTCCTTATAGAAATACTCTGCCACGAAATACGCAATATCGATACCGGTGAGGTCCATCAATTCAAAGGGGCCCATGGGGTAGTTGAGACCGTTTTTTACCGCGATATCAACATCTTCAATGGAGGCGATACCCTCTTCCACAATCTTTATTGCCTCGATCATATGGGGAATCATGATGCGGTTTACGATAAAGCCGGGAGAATCTTTCTTCACTTCCACGGTGATTTTGCCCATTTTTTTGGCGAGATCGCTTGTAATGGCAACGGTCTCATCGCTGGTAGCGAAGCCGCGGATAATCTCCACCAATCGCATGAGCGGGACGGGGTTAAAAAAATGCATGCCGCAGACCCTGTCGGGTCGACTCGTGGCAGCGGCGATCTCTGTCAAGGACATGGAAGACGTGTTTGAAGCCAGGATCGTTTCAGGAGGACACAATTCATCCAGTTCCTTGAAGACACTCTTCTTCAGATCAAGGTTTTCAATCACTGCCTCGATCACAATATCAGCATCCTTCAATGCGGACATATCTGTGGTGCCCGTAATCCTTCCCAAGATGGCGTCTTTTTCAGCAGCCTCCAGTTTCCCTTTTTCAACACTCTTGGACAGAAATCGGTCGATATTTTTCATTCCTCGTTCCACATAGGCATCCTCAATATCCCGCATGACCACGTCACAGCCGATCTGGGCCGCCACCTGGGCGATGCCATTTCCCATTGTGCCAGCGCCAACAACACCGATTTTCTTCATTTCCATAATACTCTGTCTCCTCCTCTTTCACCTCGTAGTAATATATGCATAAGGCATACTTTCCTTACGCCCTCCGCCTTTGTTTTACACTGATTCCACGGAAGTAACTTCCGGCACATTCTGTTTTAAAATCCTTTCAATCCCCATTTTCAGGGTCATCTGGCTCATGGGGCAGCCCCCACATGCGCCGGTAAGTCTCACTTTTACCAGTCCCGAGTCTTCCACATCCACAAGCTGGACATCACCACCGTCAGCCTGAAGACTCGGCCTCACCTTGTCAAGGGCGTCCTGTACTTTCTCTTTTATGCTCATTTTTTCCTCCTTTTGCCTTCTATTTCATCAATTCATAAACTTTAAATATAGCATAGATACAGGCGAAAAGCTACCCAAAAAACTTCTTGACTCTTTCGTCTAGGAACCGCGAAAGACCCTCCGTGTTCTTGGGCGTCCAACCCATGGTTCTCCTCCATATCTCGTCTGATTCCATGCACAGGTAAAGCCCCAGGTCGTTATGCCATGCTTCCAGGTGCTCTCGCATAAACCGATAGAGCTCCATTCGTATGGGTTTGAAATAACGCATTTTTCCATCAAGGCCACGGACAAATTCTCCATCAAGAACGCTTGTGTGGGGATGACGTTGCCTGATGACGGCCTTCAACGGGGGCATGAATCGGAACGAACCCATGCTTATCCAGATGATACGGGCGGGATCAATAAAACGGGCCATCAAATCGATTGTCTTGAGATAGTCGTCCTGCCAGTTAGGATGAGGGATCAGCGGGTCAAAATGAAATCCTACCAGAAACCCTTCGGACTGGCACGCTGCGGCGGCTTCAATTCGTTTTTTGAGACTCGGGGCCCTGTGCTCTTCTGTTGCTGCTATGGTTGGACTGTTGAGGGACCACGAAACGATGATCTGATCACGCTCACGCAATGCAAGCAGCTTTTCTATATGAACGGTTTTGGTTTTCAGTTCCAATATGGCGTTTTTTCTCTTGGAAAATGGGGGCACCAGGATGTCGGTCCAGCCGATAAGTGGATCAAGTGCCAGGCTGTCTGTGAATTCCCCGGTACCGATGCGAAAAATCTTGTCGGGATTGTTCTCGATAAGATTGAAAACTTCTTCCAGGCGTTCTGCAAGATTCGTAAAAACCCTCAGGTTTGGTTCATTGAAATAGGACTGCAGGATACAGTAGCTGCAATCCAGGGGGCAATTGGTGGCCACATTCAGGATCTGGTATCCGCAGCAAATATGGTTTGTCGTACCCGGGCATGGCTTCAGGAGTTCACCATTGTACTCGAGAAGATGGAGCGTCTTTTTTCCCATGTCCGGATAATCCCCCGCCATGCGATCGCTTTCCTTCGCGCTGTTGCTTTGCGGAATTTCTGCAGTTCTTTCCCGAACATGGGAAAAAATCCGGTATTGCTCCACACCCCTTTCCACGAGAACCCTTTCGATGGAAAATGAGGCCATCACCAATCCCCGCCTTCCCAGGGGTCTCTCAGCTCCTGCAATCCCTCGATATTTCCAAGCTGCCTAATCAGATCTTTCAATTCCTTTCCATTTCGAAAAGAGATTTCCATGCGGTAAAATTCTGATTCAAAATACGGGGGGGGCTGGATGCGAACTTCACGAGGAAGCTTCAGTTTCGCAACCCTTTTTTTGAAGACCTTTTCAGCACGGGTCAGCCGCGGAAATCTCCAGGACCTGAGCAGGGCCAGAAGCGCGCGGGCTTTTTGGGGACGATTCATGGAAGGACTGGCAAGAATATTGAGAAACGGCTTTGTCCGAACCATTTCGGCAAGCGAGATCCCTGTAATTCGCGAGTTATCAGCTAATAATTCAATAAGTTGCTTTTGTTGGTTTACGTTAAACGTTAGCCTTGAAAAGAGTTCTGCAACCGCGTTTCTTTCTTCTGTTGGTAATGCCAGAAGGGTTGCGGCTGTTAATTCTGAAATGGTACCGCCGGCCAGAGCCTGTTTCATGGGTTCATCCAAGTCCCGGTCAAAAGAGATATAGTTTTTCAGAATGGACCGTCGCGGTGAAAGGCGGCGCAGGCCCATGTAGTCACCAAGAAGCTGTTCCTCGGTGAGATAGCCGGCCAATCTTGCGAGGACCATTCCCTTTTCCACGGGATTGAATTCCCTTGTTGCAAGATTGTCATAAAAGTTGATAAGAAGAGCATCAAGGAATGAGATCTGGTCCTCCTCCAGAATTCTCGCGGGGAGATGCTTGTGGCCGAGCTCCAGGAGTGCTGTTATTCTCCTGTACCCGCTGACGATGAGGAAGTCCCCTGCCCCGGATTTCAGCAGGAGGGGGGGGTTGAGCAGGCCCCCGGTTTTGAGGGAAGCTTTCATGAGATCCAGGTCAAATCCATAACTCATGGTAAAAGGGCCGGGCCCAAGACTGACGGTGCCGGCGGACAGTTCCGTTACCGGTACTTTATTGAGGTTTTTTTGAAAATCAGCATTCATCGTTTCTTGTTCCTTTTCGAGGAAGTCGTAAAAAGTCGGATCGGGAGTAACGTACCATCACGGGACACGCATGTAAAGGTTGCGGGGAGTGTCCCGGCCGGGAAGAAGGAGAACATGATATGAAACTTCGGACCGTGTTGCTTATCCTCTCATTCCTGGCTCTGCTGACGACTTTCGGCGGGGGCTATCTCTATTTCACCTCCCTGGAGTCTTCAGCATTGAAAGAGGCAAATCGACAAGCATCCTTGAATGCGGAGGTGATAAGGAGCCATCTTTCTTCATTCCTGTCCGAAAATATCAAGGCAGTGCGGGCGCTCGCGGGACTCCGGGAACTGAGATCCGCCCTCTTCCAGCCGGTTGAGAAGAAAGCCCTCGAAAAGGCCAATTTCATCCTGGACCATTTCCAACGCACCCTCAAGGCGGATGTATGTTATCTCATGGACCTGGAGGGAAATACCATCGCTTCAAGTAACCGCAACCGTCCTGACAGTTTTGTGGGAAAAAACTACGGTTTCAGGCCCTATTTCCTCCAGGCGGCCCAGGGAAACACGTATGTATACATGGCCCTCGGAGTCACCTCGAACAGACGGGGGATCTATTACAGCAATCCCGTGACCGCACCCGGGCAAAACCACCCACTCGGGGTCGTTGTCATAAAGGCATCCGTTGAGGTGATGGAGAAGGAATTCAGGCAGAGCTATGACGGCATTGTGGCGCTGGTGGACCCCCACGGAGTTGTCTTCATGTCAAATCGGAGCGGCTGGCTTTACAAACTTCTTTGGAAGCCCACTGAAGATGTGATTTCCCAGATCGCGGAAACCCGCCAGTTTGTGAACGGCCCGTGGACGTGGACCGGAATGACCAGAAAAGGTGCCAATTCCGTGGTAGATCAATCGGGAAACAACTACCTGCTCTATCTCAAAAGCCTTCCTCACTACCCGGGGTGGAACGTTGTTTTTCTCCGGAAATTATGCACCATATCCAAAAAGATCTCTACCCCGATCATCAAGACTGCCGTCCCGGTCATCCTTGGTATCTCGTTCCTTGTGGGATGCTCTGTTTTTTTCCTTTATCGGCGGGCGAGCCATGACATCAGGCGCCGGCAGGAAGCAGAACGAGCGCTCCAGGAAAGCGAGGAAACAGCCAGGGCTCTTTTGAACGCGACCGGAGACAGGGCTCTCCTCCTGGACAGGAAGGGGACGATCCTCTCGTTAAATGGCACTGCCGCAGAAGCGCTGGGCAAACCCCGGGATGAGCTTCTGGGAGTGATGGTCTTTGATCTTTTTCCGGAAAATGTGGCTGATCGCCGAAAGGCATTTCATGAACAGGTTGTCGCCACCGGAACTCCGGTGCATTACGAAGATGAAA
>JAFDGR010000348.1 GCA_019309145.1 Deltaproteobacteria bacterium
AATACAGGCAGCCCGCTGATGACCCCGATCACCTTTTTCTCGGGGTTCTGCAGCCGCTGAATGGCGCGCGTGATGTCATATTCCAGCAGTTCCTCTTTCCCGGGGTC
The DNA here is from genome assembly GCA_019309145.1 of Deltaproteobacteria bacterium. Classification (GTDB taxonomy): domain Bacteria; phylum Desulfobacterota; class DSM-4660; order Desulfatiglandales; family Desulfatiglandaceae; genus B46-G9. The sequence goes on from JAFDGR010000348.1 coordinate 108, forward strand.
CAGGAATGCTATCTTGCCCACCTGGTCCGCGGCCAGGAACACAAGCCCGCAGTAAATCTTTTCCCCGGTGGGCGTTTGGATGGCACGAAGACCGTATTTCTGTGCCCATTCCTCCTCGTCGGAATCAGGCTTGGGATCGAACATCTGGACCTTTATTTTTCCCTTGCCCGCGTGTTCATATTCCGAAAGAAATTCCCGGACCCGGGTGGCATAGAGCTTGATTTCATCGGGAATATTCCTGCTGCTCCGGTTGTAGTAAAACTGAATATCAACCGGCTGAGAAAGCTCCGAAAGGATATGTTTTGTTCCCTCGGACAGGGAATAAATATGGTCTTCCGTTGCGTCCCAGCGGATATTGGCGTAAGACACGATGACATTGATAAGAATAAGAATAAGGAAAACAGCGACCAACCCGGTGGTTGAAAGAAGGGTTTTCCTGAATTCGCTTCCTCTCTTCGCCATGAATTTCCCTCCCTTATGCTGTCCTGCGATTCTGCAGGGTGACTCCTGTCGCAAAAAGCATGAAAAAGATCACTGAACAATAGTAAAGCACATCCCGGAGATCCAGGACCCCCCGCTGCAGGGATCCGAAGTGCGTCATGAAACTGAACCCCGAAATTCCGTCCACGAGCCACGCCGGTGCCCAGCCTGACAGGATCTCGGTCACGGGCGGCCACCCGGCAAGAACCAGGAAGAGACAGATCACCACGGAAATAATAAAACTGATCACCTGGTTCCTGGTCATGGCCGAGGTCATGCTTCCCACGCTCAGGTACGCTCCTGCCATGAGGAAGCTTCCCACATATCCACAAAAGATGGCCCCCGGATCAGGACTCCCCAGGTACATAACGGTGAGGACCAGGGGAAACGTCAGGCAAAGGGCCAGCGACACGAAAACCCACGCGGCGATAAATTTGCCGACCACAAGTTCGGTCAGGGTAACCGGGAGCGTCATAATCAGCTCTATGGTTCCGGTCCGCCGCTCTTCGGCCCAGAGCCGCATGGCAATCGCTGGAATGAGAAAGAGGAAAATCCAGGGATGCCACTCGAAAAATGCCCTCAGATCCGCCTGCCCAAGCTCGTAGAAATGGCTGACAGAAAAGGTAAAAAACCCGCACAGGAGCAGGAAGATAACAATAAACACGTATGCCACGGGTGATCCGAAATACCCGGACAATTCCCTCTTGACAATGGCCTTCATATTGCTCAAGAACTCACTCATTTTCGCCCTCATTTTTCCCGGTCGTGATCATTCGAAACACCTCGTCCAGACGACCTTCTTCCACCTTGATGGACTCCATGGAATATCCCTGCTTCCCGCAAAATTGAATGACCTGTTCTATGGGAGGGAAAGCGTCTTCACCGTGAAACAGGCGCAATACCACCCGGTCATTTTCCCGCTCAAGGATCTCAACAGTTGTAACTCCCTCCAGCTCCCGGAATTCTGATGCGATGGTTTCTGCCGCTCCTCCGCGGATGCTGCAGCACACGGAACCATGGATGGAAGAGCGGGCCTTGAGGTCATCCGGTGTCTCGTCAGCCACAATCCGCCCATTCGCGATAATGATGGCCCTGGTGCACACCGCTTCCACCTCCTCCAGGATATGGGTGGAAAGGATAATGGTCTTTTCCCGGGCCATCTCCCGGATCATTGACCGCACTTCATGCTTCTGGTTGGGATCCAGCCCGTCAGTCGGCTCATCCATGATCAGGTACTCGGGATCGTGCAGGATGCTCTGGGCGAAACACACCCGTTGTTTGTATCCCTTTGAAAGGGTGTTGATGACCTGATACCGGACCGACGAGAGAAAGCACCGTTCAAGGGTTTCTTCGATCCGGGTGCGTTTCTCCTTCCCGGAAAACCCCCGGATATCCGCGATGAAATCCAGGAACCCTGAAACGGTCATATCCCGGTAGACCGGGGCGTTCTCCGGGAGATACCCGAGTTTTTTCTGTGCTTTCAAAGGGTCCGTCTGTACGGTGTGCCCCCCGAGAACGGCCGTCCCGGAAGTGGGAGAAAGAAAGCCGGTGATCATCCGCATGGTGGTGGATTTTCCTGCGGCATTGGGTCCCAGAAACCCCAGGACTTCTCCCTGGCCCACCGCGAAAGACACGTCATCAACCGCCGCTGTCTGCCCAAAATACTTGGTAAGATGCTTTGCCTCTATCATGGAAACCCCTCTGTTTAAAAATCAAGTTCGCAGGTTCAGATCCTGTTGCCCTTATCCCGCAAAGAAAATGAGCAACCGGGTTGGAATTTAAACTCTTCTCCTTCCCCTGTCAAGGAAGGAACAAATTGTTTTGCTCCGCCCTTGATCAAGCATGGGACTTGTGTCATTATGGGATGTATGATCAAGAATTCGATAAAATGCAAAAAATCCATTGGAGGGGATAGACGTTGACATACGGATTGCAAAGGTGCTTAATTCGTGTTTGAAGAACTCCTCTTCACCATAGGAACATATCTCACCAAACCAGATCTTCGAAAACCTGTTCAACGAAAGGATCAAAACCTGATTACATCAACGCAACCTTAACGCCGCTGTACCGTGACAA
>JAFDGR010000087.1 GCA_019309145.1 Deltaproteobacteria bacterium
TAATCCTCTTTCCAAGCGCGCGGGAGTTCCCGCTCCCGTGCACGATTGAGCCGCTCCCATCTTTTTCATAGTACTCATACACGAGTTCCAGGAACAGAGAACTTGTCCAGGAAAAATCCGAGGACCCATACCCTTCCCCTGTTTGCGAATCAAAATATTCATGAAACCCGAAACGGATGGGTAATTGTATCATATCCTGCTTTATGGCATCCGACTTTTCCCGGTACCCGTAATCCTGAAGGCCCTGGGAGAGCATCCAGTTGATATTGATCCAGACGGGTCCTCTCCAGTAGTTTCTCGCGTCGAAATCTCCCCTTGTCATGTCATAATTTGGGATGGTGAAACAGTTTCCCTGACGGAGAGCGCAAAAGGAAATGGAATTCATGGTTTGATAGAGAGTCTCGGCCTGCGCCTTTGAGGCCGCACCCGCGAACAGGCCCATGAAACTTGCCGCGGTGGCCGTGTGGATATGACTCCCCGCCATGAGATCAAATGATTCAAATTTTTGACATGCTTCGCACCAGAGATGCTCCCTGATGGCCCGGGACGTTGCGGATGACCATTCTTCTATTTCACGCACATCCTGTTTCAGAATACGACCGATATCCGCAAGCGACCTGTTTGCCCGGCACAGGATGGAGTTAAAAAGGATATCCTGTACCAGGAAGGGAGATGCCCGGTAAATCTCATCTTCCTCGTAATGATGCCGCCTGAAAATATCCACCAGGTGAACATAGCGATCGTATTCCTCATCACTGGGACGCTGTTCTGCCGGCACTCCATGTGCGAGGTCTTTGCGTGCATACGGGGGAAGGTTCTCCTTCTTCACCATGATGTTTCGCAGGGGGCCGTCCCACGCCGGGGAATTATCCAGGCCCGATTCCCAGGGATGCCTGATATAGACCAGCCCTGATCTTTCCGGATCCCTCTCTGTGTAAAGATACCTGTGAAGGCGCTTGAGTCTTGGGAACATCTCCTCCAGGAAATCATGGGCCTTTTGCCCGTCCCGGGCATGTTCATAAATATGGTGGGTCGCGATGGAGTGAAGGGGCGGCATGGTGATCCCACTTGTCAATCTGTTGCCCGGCACCTGCCAGAAATCCGGCTCCGGGAAATAGTGTCCCAGTGCATCCGGGTTGAAAACAATCTGCGGCACCATCCCGTTTTCCCACTGATTTTGGAAAAGGGATCGCAATTCCTGCATGGCCCGTCGCTGATGGTAATGGGCATATCCCAACGCGATAAAAGCAGAATCCCAGTTCCACTGGTGCGGATAGAGTCCCGGGGACGGCTTGGTGTAAGACCCGGTCCAGTTCTGATCCAGGATCCTCTTCGCCTGCTTCATATATTTTCTGAACCCTTGAGCAGGGAACGGTGAAAACACGTTTTCTACCTCTTTGCCTCATCCTGTTCGGTTCTTTTCACCGCATGGCCGCCGAACTCCCTCCGAAGGGCAGCGAGCACCCTGTTAGAAAAAGTATTTTCCTTTCTCGACCTGAATCGTTCAAAGAGAGAAAGGGCAATGACCGGGGAAGACACTGCAGCCTCGACGGCATGTTCCACAGTCCAGCGCCCTTCCCCCGAATCCTCGACATACCCCTGGATTTCCGATAAACCGGGGTCCGCCGAAAAGGCGCGCTCGGCCAGTTCGAGCAGCCAGGAACGGATGACGCTCCCCCTGTTCCACACGTGACAGAGGTGGTCATAGGCAAGGTCCTTCCCGTAGGATGATGCCTCAATGAGTTCGAATCCTTCGGCATAGGCCTGCATCATGGCGTACTCGATGCCGTTGTGGATCATCTTGACAAAGTGTCCCGCCCCGCTCTCACCGCAATAGAGGTATCCCTCTTCCGGCGCGAGCGACCTGAACAGGGGCTCCAGATGATCGTACGCGTCCCTTGGACCACCGACCATCAAACAGTATCCTTCCTGCAGGCCCCAGATACCCCCGCTGACGCCTGCGTCTACATAACGGAACCCTGCTTCCCGGGAAATCCCGGCACGGCGGAGATCGTCCTTGTAAAAACTGTTTCCCCCGTCAATGATAATATCTCCAGGTGAGAGGATGCCAAGCAGCCTGTCCAGGTGATCGTCTACCGCGGGACCGGCCGGGAGCATCATCCACACCGCCCTCGGTGATTGAAGCAGACCGGGAAGCTCTTCGAGCGCGTACGCTGCCGTTGCTCCTTCCCCGGCCAGTTCTTCGGTCTTCTTCACGGTGCGGTTGTACGCAACAACCTCGTGCCCCTTCTTCAGAAGACGTCGCGCCATGTTCATCCCCATCCGCCCCAGTCCGATCATCGCTACCTGCATATTCTTCTCCTTCCAATCAAATAAATGACAAAAGAAGCGATTAGCAATTACCTGTCAGCTTTTGGCCTCACGCCTGTTTTGCCGGTTTGCCCGTTGAGCCTGTTGGCCCGTTTACGCATTAGGCGCTTCGAGCCATTTCGGATGAAACGGTACTCTTCCTTTCTTGCCTTCCGCCTTATGCCCTACGCCTTCTGCTTTTCGCCTTCCGCCTCATATTCACACGCCCTTCCCTTCAATTGAAAGAAAAGCTTCAAACCTTTCTTGACCTTGTCGGAGAATATCTTGGGAGAAAAGAACGCCCCCACCACCTTCTTGTTGATCTCTCCCAGCGTCGGATAAGGGTGGACCGCCGACGCCAGTGCGGACAGCTTCACCTTCCCGTTCAACGCCGCAACCCATTCATTCAGGAGTTCCCCGGCGTGCGGCCCCAGGATCTGCACACCAATGGGGTTTTCCTTTTCATCCAGGAGCATCTTGATCTTTCCCACACGCTCCCCCTCCGCGAGGCTCCGGTCATTTCCCGTGAAGGCCTCTGAAAAGACTGCATAAGCGATCCCTGCCTCCTTTGCCCTCTTTTCGTTCATGCCGATGCTGGCCAGTTCCGGGTCCGAGTAAGTGCACCAGGGGAGCCACCTGTAGTTCACCTTCCTCGGGAGATGAAAGACCGCATTGCTCACCACGATACCCCCTTCGTACCCGGCCGCGTGGGTGAACTGAAATGCGCCGGTTACGTCACCGGCAGCATAGATGTGCTTCTGTGTCGTCCGCATCCGGTCATCCACGGTGACGCCTTTTCGATCAAATGCCACGCCTATCCGGTCAAGGCCCAAACCGCCCAGGTTGGCAGACCTTCCCACGGCGACAAGAATTTTTTCTGCCTTTAATGAAACAGGCTCGCGCTCTCCCTGCCTGATCACCACTTCCTGGGAATCCTCACCGCGGCTGGATATGTGCTGGACCGTGCTATTGAGATAGAATTGGACTCCCTCGGAGCGGAGCGCCTCCAGCACCAGGTCTGCCATGTCCTTGTCTTCCTTGCTCAGGATCTGCCCGCTCCTCTGAACTACGTGCACTTCCGTACCCAGCCGGCAGAAGGCCTGGGCCATTTCCGTGGCAATAGGGCCGGCGCCCAGGATGATCATGGATTGAGGCAATCGCTTCAGGAAAAAGATATCCTTGTTGGTCAGGTACGGGACTTGCGACAGTCCTTCAAAGGGAGGAGCCGCGGGTGAGGACCCGGTAGCAATGACCCACCGCCTGGCGGCATAGACCTGTCCATCCATTTTGACAGAGTGATCATCAGAAAATGCAGGAGTTCCAAACAACACTTTGGCCCCGAGGGTGCAAAACCGCTCCTCTGAATCGTGTTCCTGGATGGCCTGGATAACGGACTGGATCCTTTTGGCAATCGCGGAAAATTCCACCGATGGAACCGTGACCCCCGGCAACCCGAATTCCGTTGCTGTTTTCATCAGGTGATAAACCTGGGCGGTCCGTATCAAGGTCTTGCTGGGAACGCAGCCATAATGGAGGCAGTCTCCACCCAGTTCCTTTTCTTTCTCGATAAGCAGGGTCCTGGCCCCCAGTTGGGCCGCGCCTGCGGCCACGGTCAGCCCGGCCGCGCCCCCACCGATGATCCCGATATCAAAATCATACGTTGGCATGGTTCTCTCCTCTTCTCTCTGGTCCATAACGCGTTCTGCGCCCGTATCACACCTCTCCCTCAATAATGTCCCGCAATCTTTCCAGGCCGGCAACCAGGTCCGAACCCAGGTGGAATCGAATGAGTCTCCGCTTCCTCTCTTGCAGGGCCTGATAGTCACCCAACGCCTGGGCGGCAATGAGCGTGCCGAAGGAATATGGCTCACCGGGAATGGCGCAATCGGATTCGGGGGTATGGGTGATCTGTATAAAAAGACCGTTGTTTCTTCCTCCCTTGTGCAACTGACCGGTGGAATGCAGAAAGCGGGGGCCATATCCGACGGTGGTGGCAATGTGCAACCGATCCCGGAGGAAAATTCGCATCTCGTCAAGGAGTTCGTCCGATTGAGGGGAAGAGGAAATATAAGCCATAATCGCCACGAAGTCTCCTTCGCGCTTCTGCTTGAGAAAATCAGCCAGATGGCCGGCTGCTGTTGACGAACCGGAGCCCGTGCCGCCATACAATTGCATAGCCTGGTCCGTAAGCACCGGTTCATCAGAAGGAAGGACGCCGTTTTTCCGGTAGGCATCCATCAGTTCCCTGGCCTTGATCTTTGCCGCTTCAACGTCCGGCTGATCAAAGGGATTGATCCCGAGTACCGCCCCCGCCGCGGCCGTGGCCATTTCCCACCTGAAAAACTCCGCGCCCATATCCGGCTTTTCATCAAGATGAATCCGGACGACAGGATGTCCTTTCTTTTCAAGGCTGTTGACCATTTGATCCAGGGTATCGTTCTCATCCCCGGCCAATCGCAGGTAGATAAAAAAGCGGTCTCTGCTATAGGCATCAGGAGGCCCCGGCGTCGTATCCACCACCGGGAGGATGCCGGTGCCTTTTTTCCCGGTGCTCTCGGCAATGAGTTGTTCAACCCAGGCTCCAAAAGAAGAGATCCCCGGAGATGCCAAAAAGGTGATCTTGTCCCGGCCGGCCAGGGCCAGTTCCCCCATTGCTGCACCCAGCATCAATCCGGGGTTTTTGTCTGCCGGAACACCGGAAGAACACGCGTGGGCCATGATCGAAGCCCGCTCCAGGATTGTCTTTACATCAACCCCAATGAGGGCCGCCGGAACCATCCCGAAATAGGTCAGGGCCGAGTAACGCCCCCCCACCTCAGGTGGCGCGGAAAAGACGCGGCGGAAGTTTTTTTCACCGGCCAGTTTTTCCAGCGCCGAACCCGGATCGGTAATGGCTACAAAGTTCAGACCCGGATCATCCCTTTTGTCTTTCACCGCCTCGAAGAAAAATTTGTAAAAGGAGAGGGTCTCAATGGTACCCCCGGACTTACTGGAAACGATAAAGAGGGTCTTTGCCACATCGATACTCTGCAAAACCCGCTGTATGGAAACGGGGTGTGTACTGTCCAGGACCGTGACTGGAGGATAGCCTGGTCTGTTCCCGAAGGTTCTCATGAAGACCTCCGGGGCAAGGCTGCTCCCTCCCATCCCCAACAGCACCACCTGAGAGAATCCAGCATTCCTCATCTCCCGGGAAAAGGCCTGGAGGTTTTCCAGTTCGTTGGGCATAACCGCAGGCAAAGTCAACCAGCCCAGGCGGTCGGTCAAATCACCGGCGCTTGCAGCCTCTGCCGGATCAACCACCCACACGGTGCCATCTTTTTGCCATAGACGCCGGCCAATCTCTTCCCCGGACCACGCTTTCAGCCGTGCACCATAGGCATGCTGGTAACTCCCCAGGCTCAACTGCTGCTTTTCTGCCTGCCTGGCCACGATCGCTTCAAGGTCCACCATTGAGTTGTCTTCCATCATGCTCTCCTTCCTGACCCGGATATCTCGCTCCCGCCATGGGCGGAACTGCGACGGTGGACAGCCTCATGACGAAAATCGGTGAAAAACCCGGGCGAAGCCATCTTTCACTATTTGTCGGTAATCGGGGCATATCCTTACACCGCCTGCCTTTTCTTTCAGGCATTCCTGGTGAAGCCACGGCAATCTCCTCATGCCTATTTCTAAGGAATGGATGATTAGAAAAAATGAGCGAACCGGACAGAGTGACAAGGGTTATTTTAGTGAACGTGATTACTATCCTGGAAGTGATTCAACGCTTGCTTCATTCGTTCCTTTGTTTTTTCAGAGAGGGGTTCATAGATATCTTCAGGACAATCGGATTCGTTGCAGCGGGTTAAGACTTCCTTCATGAGAAGCAATTGTTTCCGGTAACGTGAACAGAACTTGCACATGAAGAGGTGTACGCGAATTCCCATCCTTTGATGAAGCGGGAGTTTGCGGTCCAGAGACTCTGAAACCAATCGCGTCACCTCATGGCAATTAAACATCCAGTGATGCACTATGACGCTCCACCAGGCGTTATTCCAAACCAGTTGAGTTCAAGGCACTGCCGCAGAAGCGTTCTGGCTCTGTACAGCATGACCCAGCAATTAGTCGCGGAGATATGCAATACCTTACAGATTTCCTCGGTGCTGACCCCATCCATTTCCCGAAGGACAAAGGCCCTTGCCATGCGTTTTGAGAGCTCCTCTAGGCACGCATACAGGATTTTCAAAAACTCTTTTTGTTCAAAGAGTCTTTTCGGGCTGGTTTTCCATTTTTCCGGACCCTCTTTCCAGTGCCCTTTTTCATCGAAGAGCTGCCGGATGTTGTCCTCCGCCATCTCAAAGTGATGTTTCTCGTCTCTGTATTTTCGCCTGAAATGATCAAGTATCTTGTGCTTCAGGATAGAGGTAAGCCAGGTTTTTTCAGAGGATCGTCCCTTGAAACGCTCCATGGAGTGGAGTGCCGACACAAAGGTCTCCTGCACCACATCTTCGGCAACAGTTCTGTCCAAAGCCCTTGCCAGGGCAAACCGGTAGAGATAATCGCCGTACCGGTCAACCCACAGCTTCGGGTCCAGGCGCTGAACGTCTTTCCCTTTGTTTGACTCATTCATGCGGATCGGTTCACCGGGGATAGATACATTGAGAGGGTCGCACTTTATCGAAGCTACATATCCTGCATATAAAGGTCCTCATACAGGGATTCGAGCCTTGAAAGGTGGCCTTCCTCATCCTGTGCCAGGCGGGAGAACATCTTTTCCATGGGAGCGCCACCGCATTGACCTGCCATGGCTCTGTAGAAATCAACGGAACGCTTTTCCTCATGGATAGCGTAGACCATCACATCCTGGTCATTGGCCGCATGATCAAGCGGTTTTTCTTCCAGGAGGAGCGTCAGGTTCATGCTCGGCCCGTCTTTTTCACCTTTATCGTGCAGTTCAACAGTGTCTTCAAAATACGCCTTTTCCAGTGTGTATTTATGCTCCAATTCCTCAAGGGCGAGGTCTTTCAGCACATCCTTTGCAAGTCGATCCTTGACCTTGAAGTACAGGTCTTTATAGGTTTTAAAACTTTGAAGCTCCATCTCAATTGCTTTTTCAATGGCTACTTCTCGAGTGTAGCAGACATCGTGTGTTTCCATTCTTTCCTCCTCTATCGCTTCTCTTTTCAATGCAAATCCGGAATCCTGATCCTCCTCAGGATCTTTGTCAGAAAAATGGTGCTACACTGCACCTATAACATCAGCAGGGCAGAAATTCTAGGTTTTTTTCGGAATGGGCGGTTCAAGATAGCGGAGGTTTGTGATTATTGGAATTACTTCTTTTCTGTGGGATAATGTGCCCAGCGCCACCCTTCCCAACCTCCTTCAAGGACAAAAACCTTCGTGTACCCCGCGTCCAGGAATTGTTGTGCCGCACGGACACTGTCCTTTGCGCCCGGTCAGGCGCAGTAAAAAACGATCGTCTTCTCTTTCGGGTATTTTCTTATCCAGTCCTCCACGTTGTACGGGTCCTCGCAAATGGCCCCTTTTATTCGTTGCCCGCTTTTATTTCGATATCTGGGTTGCCGTACATCCACAACAATCACATCCGGATTGTCCAGCATTTTCCTCAGGGCTTCTTTTTGCATCCTCGGCACGGAAGCGCAACTGCATACCGTTCCAAGCCCTACCATCATGGCCACAAACAGCGCCAGCCTTTGCATAAAGAGTTTCATTTATCAATGCCCTCAATATTTCCGGCGGAAGGACAAATGAAACACCTTCAGTCCGGTCGCTAATCCTCAAAAGATTGACAAGAAACGTTCCTTTTGCCAGATTATAGAGAAGTGGCTCACACGAGTCAAAGGGAAAGACATCCAGCAACCAGGAATCACGTTGATCGTTGAACCCATCACCCGGCATGCCTTTTCACTATTACATGACACGTTACAGGGAGAATATCATGAAAGTAAAAATCGACGAGGAGCTTTGTATGGGAGACAGGAATTGCAACCACCTTTGCCCCGAGGTGTTTCAATACGATGAAGATCAACTGGTGTCCAGGGTCCTTCTTGACGAAATACCGGAGAAGTACCAGGACCTGGTGAGACAGGCCGCGAGGGAATGCGCGCCCGGTGCCATCATCGTTGACGAATAATCATCACTTCTCAGGTGGAGAGCATGACGCGCAGGGTGTCTCCTTTTCGGATGCTCCCCCCCTGGAGCACTTTTCCGAAGATGCCCTCCTTTGGCATGATGCAATCCCCGGCCTTGTAATAGATGGCGCATCGGGTGTGGCATTTCTTGCCGATCTGAGTAATTTCCACGACGGCGGAATCTCCCAGCTTCACACGGGTTCCGATGGGCACCTCAAGCCAGTTGATCCCCTTCGTGGCAATATTCTCCGCAAAGTCCCCAAAGCCTACGTCGAGTCCCCTTCCGCGGGCCTTTTCAATACTTTCGGCCGCAAGAAAACTCACCTGACGGTGCCACGGCCCGGCATGTGCATCACCCCTGAGGCCATGATCAGTGACGAGTTCAGCCGTTTCCACTGTTCTTTTCGGTGTTCCCTTTTTCTTGCTCACAGCGATAGATACGATCTCCATTCCACCTCCTCACGCCCCCTGTTTTACGCCTAATTGCCAGCGTTCTTACGAAGGAGACCTGCCATTTCCTTGATCTCGCACAGTGCCTGTTCCATTTCACCCAGCCCGTGCCAGAAGGCATAGGTCGGATTGGAATGAAACACGCCCTGGAACGCCCGCATGCGGTATTCACCGAACATGCGCCAGAGTTTCAGCTCGATGCTTCTTGGTCTTTTCAAAGGTGCCATGAAATCGGGAAACGGTTGGGTATCCCCTTCCGGTCTTTCCAGGATGCCGTCCTTGTAAAGACCGGCAACGATGCGGATAGCGTCGGCCATGAGAAGATCGGTCTTGCGGATCATGAAATCTCCCTTATTGAGTTCCTGTTCCGCAAATGAGATGGAATGGCATCTACTGCATCCCACGAGCATCTTTTTCCGTTCTTTTTTCCAGTCTGCGTCGGTCTGGCGAAGCACGTCCCTCCGCTTCATCACCTTCATCCTGCGGTTCGGCTTCCCGTCAGGATCAAATAATCCCAGGGCCCGCAGAATTGTCCTGGATGCCGCGGCCCATTCCTTGTCGCCCTTCATCTCCAGCCGTACCGCCAGAAAGCCCCAGGCCGTTCTCACTTCATGATCACCCTGTTCCATGTGGCACGTCTGGCATGTGGGCGCAGAGGTCGATTCGGGAAGCACCCCCATTTGTTTGAGACCATGCCTTACCCCGTGCTTGGAGCCGGAGTACATTGCCCATTGGGGGTGGTCGGCGCCGTTGTGGCAGGTCTGGCATGCCTGGGGCTGCTGAGCCTCCCTCTTAAAAAAGGTATGCCGCGTGTGGCAGACATCACAGGAGGCCATGCCGAAGCCGACCCCTTTTTCCAGCAGTTTCTTGATAATCCTCGGTGACTTGATGCCAATCCTGTGGCAGCTCTCACAATCCTTCAAGCCCTCCAGCGAACTCATGGACTTCCAGTGGGCCGACGGCAGCGCTCTCATCGCATACCAGGCCTGCGCGTGCTTTCCCGCCGTAAACTGATCCCCCTGGATTTGGTGGCACAAGGTGCACCGGTCCGGGGTTACGGGTCGCGCTTTCTCCACATCATCTTCGGAAGAGTGATAGTCACCGTGGCAAACGGAGCAGCTCACCTCCTTCCTGCTGTGCTTGCTGAGCCTCCAATCAGAGACAATTTCGGGGGTCACGCTCTCGTGACAAGTAACGCATTCCTTTTTAATGTTCCATTTCTTCTCGAGAGGGAGTCCCGCCTTCACCCACTCATTATATCCACCTGCTAAAACGCACACCTTTGTAAAACCAAGTTTCCTTAACTCCCGTGCCACCCGGGCACTGGTCGACTCAGTCGGTCACGCTCAGTAGAGAATGATCGTTTGGCCCTTTTTGTACTTGTGCGCCCATGATTGAACGTTTTCCGGGTCCTCATGCACGGCACCCGGAAGCTTCTGGAGACTTTCCTTGAACTGTGAAGTGAGCCGGACATCTATGATAACGGGCGGCGGAATCTTCCCCAACTGCTTCAGGCACTGCCCGGGAGGCATCCGGGGAACATCAGGGTAGGGAAGCATTGCCTTTTTGCTGCAAATTCCTGGCAGTGCACTCAACAGTACGAAAAAACCCAACAACATTCCCAAAAACGCTGAACCGGCACGTCTCATTTTTCCCTCCCCTCTCTTGGCAAACAATGCCAACCTCGTGACGAAAACTATCATAAGGGAGTCGGGTTTTCCGGTCAACTGAATAACGGAAAGCGTGTCTTTTCACGGAAGCCAACGCGTGGAAAGCAAAACCGGATTCTTTCCTTGCCTCTCTTTCAGAAAAAACATAGTATTATGCAACCGGGTAAATATGAACCGGCGATCCATGTTGCTTTGACAAGCGTTGTAGCAAGGAGGAGCCTGATGGACCGAAAAAAACTGCTGGAAATTTTCAATAAGCGACCCCGAATCGGAACGCTCAGTACTGCGAACGCCCAGGGCGAGGTCAATGTGGCCGTCTTCGGCTCGCCGCAGATGATTGACGAAAACACCGTGGTCATGGGCATTGGAGAGAACCGTTCGTTCCGCAACCTGCGGGAAAATCCCAAGGCGGTCTTCATTGTCATGGAACCGGGTGATACGCTTATGGATTGGAAGGGCGCAAGGGTATACCTGGAAGCACTGGCGATTGAAACGGGAGGAGGCTTTTTCGACCAGATCAGGGACAATATTGCCAAGGCCGCAGGAGAACAGGCAGCCAGAATGATCCATGCCGCCATCCGTTTCAAGATCACGGACGTGCGGCCCATTGTGGACCTTCCATAACAACTCCAGGGTCTGCAAGATTCATCGTTCACTCTTCTTCAAACCGGGGGAAAAAGAGAGAATCCCATGGAACAAGGTGAATTTCAGAAAGTAGGAAAATCCGAGGAGAGGATGTATGGCCCCTGGAAGCTTCTTGTCTGCGGATACCCGGTTGAGGATCAGGCACCATTCCTGTCATTCCTTGAGGCCCTTGGTTTCAAGGACCTTCCGGTGATCTTTGTCACAGAAGAGGACCTTCGGCTTTCTTTAGAAACAGTATTGAACCGTGGGGATAAGGATGGGTTCGGAACGGCTTCCAGCATGGCCAGGGCCGTAATCCTGTCCGGTTTTACCCACAATGACCTCCACAAACTCATTTCAGGGTACAGACAGCATCAATTGCCCGAGCAATTGTGGGCTACGTTGACCCCTATATCGGAAAAATGGCCCATTACTGTCCTTCTCGAGGAACTCTCCAAAGAAGCGCAGGCCATGAAAGAATTGAGAAAAGCAAAAAAGGAGCAGACAACCTGACCTCCAGGCCACGATCTGTATCCTGCTCCTTCAGTTTCATGCCTTCATCCTTGGCTGCATTTTCCGCCAGCCCTCTTCGGTAAACCGTCGCTCACGATCCATGCCCCATGCTTTCATGGCCCGCATGTAGGCGGGAAGGTCAACCTTTGCGAGTTTCAGGATCTCCGCGCGCTCCCTGTTTCTTGTTTCCGATTCGTCCGGCGTGATCCCAACCCAGGTGGCATATCCTTCATCAAAAACTCGATCAGCGGTGACCTCATTCGGTAAGATCCCCATGAGCGGCGCACTGAACCTGATCACTTCCATATCCAGTTCGAGGACCCACCCATTGTCGTACACCATGCCCCCGGCATGGGTATCAACGTTCCGGCTGCATTCCGGGCAATAGACCCCTTTAATGGCCTTTTCATCCAATATATTTCTCCCGAAAAAGATCTCCGCGGTATGTTCACCACAACTGCATGTTTTCCTGAAACTCTGGCACATTCGCCGCCTCCTTTTCTGTGTCACGAACATTTTTTTCATATTATACACTTTCCTGGTGAATAATTCATTGACGTAAGTCAAACAAGAACATTCGGCTGAAGGGAGTCATATCAGCCCAATGGAGCCCCACGGGTAAACCTGTGGTCTTCTGCAAAGGCGGATAAATGATTGTTTCCCGCACCAAAATACGATATATTCCGACCCTTGATTTTGAAACAAAATTTTTATTTTACTGCATCGGAGAAAGAAAGGACAAAAATCTATGAAAAAAACCATACTTGACGTATCATTTCCAGGAGGAAAAAGGGTTGATGCGAAAATCGGAAATTTTGTGGTAAAAACAGATCAACCGGTTCTGTATGGGGGTGACGGCTCGGCCCCGGAACCCTTCCAGTTGTTTCTCGCCTCCATCGCCACCTGTGCGGGCATCTATGCGCTCAGTTTCTGCCAGAGCCGCCAGATGAGTACCGACACCATGTCGCTGACCATGGAATGTGAATGGGACGAGGAGAAAAAGAGGTATCAAAAAATTTCAATCGACCTCAAGTTACCGGAGGGCTTTTCTGATAAATATAAGAAGGCGGTCATCAAATCCATGGACCTCTGCGCGGTCAAAAAACACATGATCGATCCGCCTGAATTCGAGATAATCACATCGTAACTACCAAGGTGTAGAGACTATAGACTGAAGGCAGAAGGGATTCACCGACCAGTAAAAATGAAGGATTGAACATGATAACGCTGCTGGATTATGGCGCGGGGAACGTCAGGAGCCTCGTCAACGCATTAAAGAGCCTGGGCCAGGAGCTCAGGTTCGTTAAAAAACCCGACGACATCCTCTCCGCGGAAAAACTCATCTTTCCCGGCGTAGGGGCCTTCGGCAGCATGATGCGGGTCCTTTACGAGAAGGAGTACGTAAAACCGCTCAAAGCCTACCTGGATTCAAACCGCCCGTTCCTGGGAATCTGCATCGGCCTGCAGGCACTTTTCGAAAGAAGCGAAGAGGAAGAATTCGGTACCCAGGGGCTCGGGTTTATCCGTGGATCGGTAAGGCGTTTCGCCGTGAACCTTTCCGTGCCCCATATCGGGTGGAACGGGCTTTCCGTCAAGAAACCATCCAGGATTTTCAACGGCCTGACCGGCAAAGAAAAATTCTACTTTGTCCACTCCTACCACGTGGCGCCTGAAAATCAGGACGTGGTTCTCAGCACGACAGACTATGGGTACCCATTTGTCAGCAGCATTCAAAAAGGAAATGTCATTGCCACGCAGTTTCACCCGGAAAAAAGCGGAAACGCGGGACTGCGAGTCCTGAGAAATTTCCTGGAAGCGGACACAGTCGAGGCACAACCTCCGAAGCAGTCGGTACCCACCGGGCTTGCCAAGAGGATCATCGCGTGCCTGGATGTCCGGTCCACCGACCGCGGTGACCTGGTGGTGACCAAGGGCGACCAGTACGATGTCCGGGAAAAAGGTCAGGTCAGGAACCTCGGAAAGCCGGTGGAACTGGCAAGACGATACTATGAAGAAGGGGCCGATGAAATCACGTTTTTGAACATTACTGGTTTCAGAGACTTCCCCCTGGAAGACACGCCCATGCTGGAAGTACTGAAACAGACCTCAAAAAACGTGTTCGTCCCCCTGACTATTGGCGGGGGGATCCGTGATTATACTGATGTGAACGGCAGGACCTATTCGGCGCTGCAGGTTGCATCCGAGTACTTTCGATCCGGCGCGGACAAGGTTTCCATCGGCAGTGATGCC
>JAFDGR010000004.1 GCA_019309145.1 Deltaproteobacteria bacterium
GTGAGAAAAGGAAGGCTCTTGACAGGTTTTCCCTGGATGTGTATAGTCCCACCCTGAAGCTATAATGTAACTGTTATGTAATTATTTTCGGCAATGGTCGGGCCTTCGAGCCTGACGTGGCAAGCCTTAATGCTTGAGGTCTTGTGTCGGTAGAGGGGAGGAAGAGTGCCTGAGTTTCAGATGGAAAAGAGCTCGTCCGGTTTTGCCGCCCTGGTGGTCCGGGAACCGGGGGCCGAAGGGATTCGATCCTGCTACGCCTGTGGCACCTGTACAGCGGGCTGCCCGGTCAGGAGGGTCACCCCTGCATATAACCCGAGGAAACTGATTCGCATGGTCCTGCTGGGGATGCAGGATGAAATCCTGGCGGGAAAAGAGATCTGGCTGTGTTCGAGCTGTTATACCTGCCAGGAGCGGTGTCCCCAGGGAATCAGGATCACGGACACCATTATTGCACTCAGGAACCTGGCCGTCCGGGAAGGTCACGCGCCGTCGGGCATCTCCATGCAGGCAAATCTCATCAAAGGCCAGGGCAGACTCTATGCGCTCGATGCATTTGACGACAAGAAACGGAAAAAAGCAGGCCTTCCCAGTTTGCCTTCTGAGGTTGAGGGGGCCAAAAAGCTCTTGGAAAAGAAAGAATGAAATACGCCCTTTTTTTAGGATGCACCATACCTGCACGATCACGCAACTATGAACTGTCCGCACGGGTCGTTGCCCACAGGCTGGGCATTGAGTTCGCGGATATTTTCGATTTTTCCTGTTGTGGTTTTCCCCTGAAATCCTCGGATATGAAGCAGGCGGGCCTCCTGGCGGCTCGAAACCTGGCCCTGGCGGAGGCGCAGGGGCTTCCCATCTGCACGCTTTGCAGTGCCTGCACATCCATGCTTGCCGAAGAAGCGCACCAGCTCAAGCAGGACAAGGCCCTGCTCGATGAAGTGAACGCTGAACTCGAAAAGGTGGGTCTTTCCTATGGCGGTCATGCAACGGTTAAGCATTTTGCCAGGGTCCTGCTGGAAGATGTGGGCCTGGATCGCATCAGGGAGGAGGTGCGGGTCGATCTCAAGGGCCTGCCCGTGGCCACGCATTACGGGTGTCACTACCTGAAGCCGTCTGAAATCTATGAAGGGGTTGAAGATCCTGAAAATCCGTCTTCCCTGGAAGAGCTTGTCAATGCTGCCGGAGCACGGTCTGTGGAATACGCGCACAAGAAAGATTGCTGCGGTGGTGCGGTTCTGGTGGCCGATGAAGAAACGGCTCTTCGTATGGCCAAGAGGAAACTGGATCACGTGAAAGAGGCCGGTGCAAAGGCGATGAACGTGGTTTGTCCCTTCTGCAGTGTCATGTACGATGATAATCAGAAAAGTATAGAAAGCCAGTTTGAGGTGAGCTACCAGATCCCGGTCCTGTATCTCCCACAGATCCTCGGGCTTGCCATGGGGTTTGACCGGAAGGAACTGGGGCTCAATATGAATGTGGTGAAGACAAAAGATCTTACGGAAGAGATCATTGGTGGAAAAGAGTAAAAAAGTCCTGATTGTCGGTGCAGGCATCGCCGGTCTCACCGCCGCCCTTGAGCTCGGCAGAAGAGGTGTTTCTTCCTTGGTGATCGAAAAAGAGGGAAGCATCGGGGGGCACGCCGGCACCTACGCCTGCAAGGCAGTGGACGGCCGTTGCCAGAAATGCGGGGCGTGCCTGATCCGGGACGCCATACGGGACATCAAGGAAACCCCGGAGATCGGGATATCCCTGGAGACAAGTCTTGCTGCCCTCCATCGGGAGGAAAAAGGGATTGTCGCCCGCCTCAAAAAAGGTGAAAAAGAGACTCCAGCCCGTTTCTCCGCGCTTGTCCTGTGCCATGGGTTTCAGCCTTTTGATCCGGCGAAAAAATCCAATTTCAGGTACGGCGAGATTCCCAATCTCATCACGGGTGTTGAGCTCGAGCAAATGATGAAAGAAAAAGGGAATGTGTTTCGTCCCTCTGACGGGAAGCCCGTGAAAGACATGGCGTTTGTCCAGTGTGTGGGAAGCCGGAATCCCGCCCTGGGACGGCCGTATTGCTCCCAGGTATGCTGTGGCTATGCCCTTCGCATGGCCAGGCAGATAAAGACCGGGAACCCTTCTACCAGCATCACCTTTTTTTACATGGACGTGCAGACCTTCGGTCGGGATTTTGATCGTATGTTGTGGGAATTCAGGGACGCCTTCTACTGGATACGGGAAATCCCCGGGGATTTTTTCAATACAACCGGGGACCGGGTGGGTGTGGTCGTAGAGGATGAAGGGGAAATAGAAGAGATGACCTTTGACCTCATGACCCTTTCAGTGGGCATGGGACCTTCCTCTGATCAGCCGGTTTTTGAGGAATGGCTGGATTTGAGCCTGGGCCCTGAGGGGTTTCTGGTTTCACCCAACCAGCATGGCGTATTCGTCGCCGGCAGTGCCACGGGTCCCATGAGCATCCCGGATACCGTTGCCAATGCGCGAGCAACCGTCGCCCACGTGATGGACTACCTGGAGGAAACCTCATGAATCCTTTGCCTGCGGAGAAAAAGGTCGCAGTCCTTGGAAATGGGGGAACCGCTTGCCGGGTAAGCGAGGAGTTCCTCAAGAGGGGCTTTCCGGTCCTGCTGGTCATGCCTCAGGAAACGGATGCCAACGAAGTCCCTCCAGGCACGGAGTGTATGCAGGGTGCCGCCCTTGGTTCCGTGAAAGGGCAGGTGGGTGATTTTTCCCTTACAATCCAGGTTGAGAACAAAAGAGAGGAACATCGTGCCGGTTTCATCGTGGTCGCTTATGAGTCCGTCCGCGAACCGGTGTATGATATCCTTGGGATGCCTCCGCACGATCGCATCTGGAGTCTTTCCCGTCTTGAAAAGCAACTGGCTGATGATGGTTTCCCGGAAAAATACGGGAAAGTCCTTTTCCTTGACCGGCTGGATGGGGTGAATACCGTGGCAGGGAGCGAGCGCCTCCTGAACCTGGTAGGAACGCTCCAGGAAGAATACGAGACCGCGTGCTGTCTTCTTACCTGCCAGGTGAAAGTGGCGTCACCCGGGCTTGAAATGCTGTACGGAAGGATACGGGACAATGGGTGTTTTGTTGCCAGGACAGATCTCTTGAGCCTGGAAGTGGGCTCGAAAGGAGTGCGCGTCCGGTTTGATGATATTGTGTTGGACGAGGTCCTGAATGTGTCCGGGGACCTGCTCGTTGTGGCGGAAAGGGAACGCCCCGCACCGGAGCTGGAAAGGCTGGCTGAAGTCCTCAGGCTGGAAACGGATCAGGAGGGATACCTCCAGGGAGACAACCTCCTGCGGGTCCCCTGCCTGACCAATCGTCGCGGGGTTCTCGTGGCGGGTGGGAGCGTTGCCGGATTGAGCGAATGGGAAAGAGCGCAGAATATCCCGTCCGTGGTTGAGGAGGTGAGTAGTCTTTCCAAGTGGCTCGATGAAGTAATTCCGGTTGAGCAGATCATTTATGACCGGGACCGTTGTGCCACCTGCCTCACCTGTTTCAGGGTATGCCCCCATGGGGCCATCCTTTTTACGGACAAACCGCACTTCCAGCACCTGGCCTGCCAGCGGTGCGGAATCTGTACGAGCCTGTGCCCCAATGAAGCCATCGAGCTTTCAGGATTTGAAAAGCCGTCCTTTTTTGAGCGGTTATTTCCCGAAAAATCCGCCGCCGAACAGGCAGGGTCTACGGCATTGACCGGATTCGTGTGCCAAAGATCTGTTGACCTGGTGCGCCAATACCTGGAGGAGGATGATCCGGTATTTCATGCTGTTCGATGGATCGAGGTGCCGTGCGCCGGGACCCTCCGGAGCCAGTATGTCCTTGAGACCCTGGCCAGGCCGGAAGGTGCTGACGGAGTACTGGTGGTTTCGTGCCACCGGGACAACTGCCGGTCCGGCGATGGAACCATCAGAGCGGCAAATATAGTCCAACAGGTGAAGGGCCTCTTGAAAACCCTGGAAATGGACGAGGGGCTGGTGGAGCATATCCTCCTGGCCCCGAACGAGGGGGAAAGATTGAAACGGGAAGTGACGCGGATTCAAGGGGAAGCGAAAAAAAGCTTGACAGATCGGAAATAGTAGCAGATTGTAATGCGAAAATTCAATATTGAACGCCTTTTTGAAAAAAATATGAAAAACGTGGTGAACAACATTATCGTCATTATCAGCGCAACAGGGATACTCCTGCCCCTGTTGCTCCTTGTCGTCGTGGGACTCAAACCTCCCGGCCTGATAATGACTTAGTTTTTTTACGTTTCGCTAAATCCGTTATCAGGCCTGACCTGATAACGGATTTTTTTTTGGGGAAACAGCAAAACCGGAGATCTGACATGCAAAGAAAAATCATCCTTTATGACACCACATTGCGAGACGGCACCCAGGGTGAGCAGGTGAATCTCTCGGCCGAAGACAAGCTCAGGATCGTTCAGAAGCTTGACGCTTTCGGTATCCCCTATGTTGAAGGGGGCTGGCCGGGCTCCAACCCCAAGGATGCCAGGTTTTTCGAGCTTGCCCGAAACACCCGTTTCACGAATACCCGCCTCACAGCGTTCGGGAGCACCCGCAGACCCGGGACGACCCCGGAACGGGATGAGAACATCCAGGAACTGCTGAGAACGGGAACCGAAACGGTGTGCGTTTTCGGCAAATCCTGGGATCTCCATGCACGGGAGATCCTCGGGGTTTCCCTGGAAGAAAACCTGGCCATGATAGAAGAGAGCGTGGCGTATTTGAAAGAAAAAGGCCTTGAAGTGATCTATGATGCGGAGCATTTTTTCGACGGATACAAGCGAAACCCCTCCTATGCCATGGAAACGGTGCATGCCGCCGAGCGAGCGGGAGCGGACATCATCGTTCTGTGTGATACAAACGGAGGATGTATGCCCCGGGAAATGGAGGAGATCCTGCAGCAGACCATGCCGGCGGTTACATCCCCGGTGGGCATTCATGCCCACAACGATTGCGGATTGGCCCTGGCAAACTCCCTGGTGGCCGTTGAATCGGGAGCGACCATGGTCCAGGGAACCATCAACGGGTACGGGGAACGGTGTGGAAACGCGGATTTGATTGCAGTGATCGGCAACCTCCAGGTGAAAATGGGGTGCCCCTGTCTTGCAGAGGATAAACTGAAGCAACTGACCGAATTGTCACGCTACGTGAGTGAAGTCGCGAATATCCCTCCCCTGAACCAGCGTCCCTTCGTGGGAAAGAGCGCATTTGCCCATAAGGGGGGCGTTCATGTCAGTGCCATTATGAAAAACCCGGCGGCCTACGAGCACATGGACCCGGAAGCGATTGGAAACCGCAGGCGGGTTTTAGTTTCAGATCTCTCCGGCAAGAGCAATATCGCGTACAAGAGCAGTGAGATGGGGCTCCGGCTTGGGGGAAACGGGTATACCAGCCAGAAAATTGTAAACGAGATCAAGCGTCTCGAGAACCTGGGCTACCAGTTTGACGCGGCAGAAGGATCGCTCGAGCTGCTCATCAAACGGGTGACGGGTCAATTTGAAGATCCTTTCAGGTTGGAATCGTTCCGGGTCACCATTGAAAAGAATCATGCGGGACCCAGCACCTCCCAGGCGACCATCAAGATCTCCGTGGGGAATGAGGAGGAGATTACGGCAGCGGAAGGAGACGGGCCCGTGAACGCCCTGGACAATGCTTTGCGGAAGGCCCTGACCAAATTTTTCCCGCAGGTCGAGGAAATGGGGCTGGTGGACTTCAAGGTGCGGGTTATTGATGCCGGCGGCGGAACCGCGGCCAAGGTCAGGGTGCAGATTGAATCCAGGGATGCAAAAGAGATCTGGTCGACCATCGGGGTGTCTGAAAACGTTATTGAGGCGAGCTGGCAGGCCCTGGTGGACAGTGTGCAGTATAAGCTGTCCAGGGAATCCAGTGGTGGATAGTGGTGATATGCTTCTGAGAAAATGTGAGAAAAGTGAGGGATCGTACGCCGCAGGGTTCGGGATAACCGGAACCCTGCGGCGAGTGCTTGTGGAAAAGCCGCCCTTGAGGAGGGCATTGCGGGTTGCCGGGTGCTGGTGCAAGTGAGCCGTTCATAGGATCAACCGGCAAACGGGCAATCGGATCAACCATGAAAGAACAAGGAGGGAGGTTATTCCATGAGTGAACGAGTCATAATCTTTGATACAACGCTCCGGGACGGAGAGCAGTCTCCGGGCGCAAGCATGAATGTGGCGGAAAAAATCCGTCTTGCCGTCCAACTGGAGAAACTGGGGGTGGACGCCATTGAGGCGGGCTTTCCTGCGGCCTCGGCAGGCGATTTCGAGGCGGTAAAACTCGTCTCTGAGAAGATCCGCAATGCCCAGGTCACGGCCCTGGCCCGGGCAGCCGGCAGGGATATCGACCGGGCATGGGGGGCCATCAAAAAGGCCGCTCATCCAAGAATTCATACCTTTATCGCAACCTCAGACATCCACCTTGAACATAAGCTCAGGATGACCCGTGAACAGGTGATCGAAGCGGCTGTGGATGCCGTACGGCATGCTGGAAATTATACGGAAAACATTGAGTTTTCAGCAGAGGATGGTTCCAGGAGCGACCCTGATTTTCTCTGTCGCGTTTTTGAGGCCGTGATCGATGCAGGGGCCACAACCGTGAACATCCCGGATACAGTCGGCTATGCACTCCCTGATGAGTTTTTCAGGCTCGTAAGTCATGTGAGAAACAATACGTCGAATATTGAAAAAGCGGTTTTGAGTATCCACTGCCATGACGACCTTGGCCTGGCAACGGCAAACACCCTGGCCGGTCTGCGGGCAGGGGCCCGCCAGGCGGAAGTGACCGTAAACGGGATCGGTGAGCGGGCAGGCAATACTTCTCTGGAAGAAGTGGTCATGAGCCTTTATACACGCAAGGACATGGTGGGCCTTGAAACAGGCATTGATACCCGCCAGATCCATCCCACGAGCCGGCTTGTGAGCATGGTTACCGGGATCGTGGTACAACCCAACAAGGCTGTGGTGGGGGCAAATGCCTTTGCCCATGAGGCGGGCATTCACCAGGACGGTGTGCTCAAGAACAGGATGACTTACGAAATCATGGATCCCGAGACAGTGGGGCTTTCAAAAAACCGCCTCGTGTTGGGCAAACACTCCGGGAAGCATGCTGTGCAGAAGAAACTCGAGAACCTGGGGCATGAGCTTTCTACAGAGGAACTGGCGAGATTTTTCCAGAAATTCAAGGAGCTGGCGGACAAACGCAAGGAAATCCTGGATGAGGATATCGAGGCCCTTGTGGCGGAGGAGATCTTACGGGTACCGGATACTTACGAACTGGATTACCTGAATGTGGTGAGCGGCACGGTTGCCGTTCCCACCGCCACGGTGAAACTGAAAATCAGGGGTGAAGAGGTCCAGGGGGCCGGGTTTGGTGTGGGACCCATTGATGCTGCCTTTAACACCATTGCCAAGATGACCGGGTCCAGGTGCAAGCTCATGCGGTTCTCGGTCAATGCCATAACCGGCGGTATGGATGCCCAGGGCGAGGTCACCGTGCGGCTCCAGGAAAACGGGCTCCTGGCCCTGGGAAAAGGGACCGACCCCGATATTATTACCGCCAGCGCCAAGGCATATATTAACGGTCTCAATCGCCTTGAGTATATGAAGAAAAACCCGGTGCTGTCACCCACGGACAACGTTGTTTGATGAGAAGGGCAATTGAGATCGCAGCGCATGGATTAGGAGAAAATGGAGGGTTTTGAAAAACGATGCCCATGACAATTACAGAGAAGATCCTGGCAGCGCACGCGGGAAAGGAATCGGTCCGCCCCGGTGATCTGGTCCAGGTGGATGTGGACCTGGCCCTGGCAAATGATATCACTGCCCCGCTGGCTATTGGGGTGTTCCAGGAGCTTGGTTGGAAAAAGGTTTTTGACCGGGAAAAGATCGCGATGGTCCAGGACCATTTTGTGCCGAACAAGGATATCCAGTCCGCCCAGCAGGTCAAGCTCATGAGGAGATTTGTGCAGGAGCAGGGAATCAGGCATTTTTTCGAGCTGGGGGAGACTGGTATTGAGCATGTGATCCTGCCGGAAAAGGGTCTTGTTTGCCCCGGTGACCTGGTTATCGGCGCTGACAGCCATACGTGCACCTATGGGGCATTGGGTGCCTTTTCCACCGGGATGGGGAGTACTGATCTCGGGGCTATCCTTGCCACCGGCTCAACGTGGCTGAAGGTGCCCGAGTCCATACGACTGGTGTATGAGGGAAATCTTGGCCCCTGGGTGGGCGGAAAGGACCTCATCCTGCATACCCTGGGGATTCTCGGGGTAGCAGGGGCGGTCTACCGATCGCTGGAATTTACGGGTGAAGGTGTTCGGCACTTGTCCATGGCGCATCGGTTTACCATGGCGAACATGGCCGTGGAGGCGGGTGCGAAAAACGGGATTTTCGGCGCGGACGACATTACTGCGGGCTATATGAAAGACCGGAGCAATCGCACCGGCTCTTTTCTCCGGAGCGATCCGGACGCAGCGTATGTGCAGGAGATCCACGTGGCCCTGGACACCCTGGAACCGCAGGTGGCGATACCTCATTCGCCGGACAACGCCAGGCCCATCTCCGAAATAGGTTCGGTCCGGCTGGACCAGGTCTTTCTGGGTTCGTGCACCAACGGGCGCCTGGATGACCTGCGGGAAGCGGCCGCTCTCCTGAAAGGACATAGGGTGGCGAGCGGCATCCGGTTCATCGTCATCCCGGGATCTCCGGCCATTTATCGGGAAGCCCTCCGGGAAGGGTTCATCGAGGTGTTCCTGGACGCGGGGGCGGTGATCGGTCCTCCGTGCTGCGGGCCCTGCCTGGGAGGGCACATGGGTATCCTGGCGGCCGGAGAAAAGGCGCTTTCCACGAGCAACAGGAATTTTGTGGGCAGGATGGGGCACCCGGAGAGTGAAGTCTATCTCGCGGGTCCCGCGGTTGCGGCGGCTTCTGCCATTGCAGGAGAGATTATTTCCCCGGCGGAAATAGGGTCGTAGGGAAAGCATGCTTCGTCAGGCACGAAAAAAGGTATCATATGCTGTGCCCTTATAGGTAGCCGTTGATTGAAGCATTTTGTGCCGGGGAATCAAGTTTTTTCATTTACTGAAGGATCCGGCAAGAGCTAGGGCGGGATTTTGGAATTTTTGGAGGTTGTTGGTTGATGAAAATACAGGGAAGGGCATGGAAGGTCGGAGATCACGTGGATACAGACCTGATTATCCCCGCGAGATTTCTTAATATATCTGATAAGAACGAATTAGCAAAACACTGTTTCGCGGACTTGAAACCGGATTTTGTTGAAAGGGTATGTCCCGGGGATATCCTGGTTGCCGGGGTCAATTTCGGGTGTGGATCCTCAAGGGAACATGCGCCATGGGCCATGAAGCAAGCCGGAATAGGCGCGGTCATCGCCAAGAGTTTCGCGAGGATTTTCTACCGGAACGCTTTTAATATCGGGCTGCCCATCCTCGAGTCGGAAGAAGCACCGGATCAGATTGAAGAAGGTGACGCACTGGCCCTGGATTTCTCCACCGGGGAAATCGTAAACGAAAACAGTGCAAAAAGATTCCAGGCAAGGCCGGTTCCCGCGTTCATACGTTCCATCATAGATGCGGGTGGCCTAGTGGAGTATGTGAGAAAGACGCAGGGCCAAGGGGCTATCCGCCGCAGTAGATTGCCTGTGAGAAATGCGGGCTAAAAAGGAGATTGGCATGAAAACGTTCACAGGAGCGGAGATCCTGCTCAAAAGTTTGAAGGAAGAAGGGGTTGATACCATTTTCGGGTATCCCGGGGGAGCAGTCATTGATATTTATGATCAGCTCGCCAAAAGCGACATACGTCATATCCTGGTTCGTCATGAACAGGGAGCCGTCCACGCAGCCGACGGGTATGCGCGGGCATCGGGGAAAGTGGGAGTGTGCCTGGCCACGTCCGGTCCAGGTGCTACCAATACGGTGACCGGCATTGCCACGGCCTATTCGGATTCCATCCCCATTGTCGTGCTGACCGGACAGGTGCCGAGGACACTCATCGGGAACGACGCATTTCAGGAGGTGGATATTGTTGGGATCACCCGGCCCTGTACCAAGCACAACTACCTCGTGACCGATGTCAATGACCTGGGGAGGGTGATCAGAGAGGCCTTCTACCTGGCCCGGTCGGGAAGGCCGGGCCCGGTCCTGGTGGACCTTCCAAAGGATCTTATGAGCATGCAGGGGCCATATCATCAGGGCAGGGATGTCACCCTGAAATCCTATCAACCAACGTATAAACCGCACCTGAAACAGCTCTCCAAGGTGATCGACCTCATAAAAGAGGCCAAAAGGCCCATGATACTCGCGGGGGGAGGTGTGGGGCTCTCAAAGGCATCCGACGGATTGAGAAAACTGGCAAGAAAGATCGTGGCGCCCGTCAGCACGACACTCATGGGCCTGGGCACTTTCCCGGCCAGTGATCAACTCTGGCTGGGTATGATAGGAATGCACGGGACCTACCGGGCCAACATGTCCACTGGGGCATGTGACCTGCTTATCGCCGTGGGTGTTCGGTTTGATGATCGGGTAACGGGAAAAACCGATGCCTTTGCTTCCCAGGCGAAGATTGTTCATATCGATATTGATCCCACCTCCATCAGGAAAAATATCCCGGTCACCATCCCTGTGGTCGGTGATTGCGGGTTGACCCTAGAGATCCTGAATGATTTGCTTGAGAAAGAGACCATGAACGGGATCAGGAAGGTGCGGGAGCCCTGGCTTCAGCAGATCGAGGAATGGAAGAGCACGAATCCTCTCGCGTATGAACAACAAGAGGTCACCAAGCCCCAGTTTGTGATTGAGAGGCTTTACCGGCTTACCAGGGGGGAGGCGATCGTGGCAACAGAAGTGGGGCAGAATCAGATGTGGGCGGCCCAGTATTACCACCTGGACGCTCCCCATTCATTCATTACCTCGGGAGGGCTGGGATGCATGGGTTTTGGTCTCCCCGCGGCCATCGGCGCCCAGGTCGCGAACCCGGGAAAGCTGGTGGTGGATATCGCCGGAGACGGGAGTATCCAGATGAACATCCAGGAATTGGCCACGGCAGTACAGTATAAACTGCCGGTCAAGGTGGTGATCCTCAATAACCAGTACCTGGGCATGGTGAGGCAGTGGCAAGAGCTCTTCTACGAAAAATGCTACGCATGCACCCACATGGAGCATGCGCCCGATTTCGTAAAACTGGCCGAGGCCTATGGGGCGGCAGGATTGCGGGCCACAACACCGGACGAGGTGGAACCGGTACTGAAGGAGGGGCTTGCCCTGGAAGGACCCGTGCTGATGGATTTTCACGTGGAAAAGGAAGAAGGGGTTTATCCGATGGTTCCGGCGGGTGCCCCCATTACGGAGATGCTGCTGGTGTAGCACTACGGTGAGAGGACGGGTAAAGGAGAAGAAAGAGGTGAATAGGGAAGAAGGCGAAAGGCATATCCTGTCCATCCTGGTGGAAAACCAGCCCGGCGTGCTGTCCAGGGTGGCGGGACTTTTCAGCGGGAGGGGCTTTAATATTGAGAGTCTGTGTGTGGCAGAGACAATGGACCCCGATGTCTCCAGGATTACCCTGGTGACCATTGGGGATATGGGGGTGGTGGAACAGGTAAAGAAACAGCTGAACAAGCTGGTTGATGTGTTGAAGGTTGTTGATTTTACCGGTGAAAATTTTGTGCAGCGGGAAATGGCCCTGATCAAGGTTCGTGCGAAGCCTGAAAACCGTGCCGAAATTCTCCGGATGGTGGATATTTTCAGGTGCCGGATCGTGGATGTGGGGGCTGAATATTACACGGTCGAGCTTACCGGTGATGAAGGGAAGATGCGGGCATTCTTGAATCTCTTGAAGCCCATGGGAATGAAGGAAATAGCAAGGACCGGGGCGTTGGCCCTGGCCCGGGAAAAAAAGTAAAGGAGTAATTATGGCAGAAATAGATTTTGGTGGAGTGGTGGAAGAGGTCGTAACGTCGGAGGAATTTCCCCTTGCA
This sequence comes from Deltaproteobacteria bacterium, assembly GCA_019309145.1. Lineage (GTDB taxonomy): Bacteria > Desulfobacterota > DSM-4660 > Desulfatiglandales > Desulfatiglandaceae > B46-G9. The sequence goes on from JAFDGR010000004.1 coordinate 12,021, forward strand.
AAGGCCCAGGAAGTCCTCAAGGATGAAACGGTTGCGGTCCTGGGATACGGCGTGCAGGGACCGGGGCAGGCCCTGAACATGCGTGATAACGGCATCAGGGTGATCGTGGGTCAGCGCGAGGGAGGCAGTTCGTGGCAGCGGGCCATGGATGACGGCTTTATTCCCGGAGAGACACTCTTCCCGCTTGAAGAGGCGGCGAAAAAAGGCACCATCATACAATACCTGGTCTCAGACGCGGGACAGGTTGCCACGTGGCCGGCCATAAAAACGTGCCTGCAGTCGGGCGATGCGCTGTATTTTTCGCACGGATTCTCAATTGTCTACAAGGAGCAAACAGGGATCATCCCGCCTGCTGATGTTGATGTGATCATGGTGGCCCCGAAAGGTTCCGGTCGTACGGTCCGGGCCAACTTTCTAGAGGGAAGCGGCATCAACTCCAGTTACGCGGTTTTTCAGGATGCTACCGGCCGTGCTGAAGAAAGGACCCTGGCGCTTGGCATAGCGATCGGGTCAGGATATCTTTTTCCCACGACGTTTGAGAAGGAGGTACACAGCGATCTGACCGGGGAGCGGGGCGTCCTGATGGGGTGCCTGGCCGGCGTGATGGAGGCGCAGTACGAACTTCTTCGAAGGCACGGGCACAGCCCGAGCGAGGCATTCAACGAGACGGTGGAAGAGTTGACCCAGAGCCTGATCAGGCTGGTGGCGGAAAACGGGATGGATTGGATGTTCGCGAACTGCAGTACCACGGCACAGCGGGGCGCACTGGACTGGAAAGACCGGTTCAAGGAGGCGGTCAATCCTGTTTTCGAAGAACTCCACCAGCGTGTTGTGTCCGGAGAGGAAACAAGGATTGTGCTTGAGGCCAACAGTGCACCCGATTACCGCGTAGGACTTGAAAAGGAACTGGAAACCATAAGAAACTCCGAGATGTGGCGCGCAGGGGCGGCGGTCCGGGCACTCAGGCCGGAAAACCGGAAGAGGACCTAGCCGGTGGAAAGGGAAACGAAGAAGGATAGAACCTATGCCATCGGCCTTATCCCCGGCGACGGGACCGGACCGGAAGTGGTGACCGAAGGCGTTAAGGTACTGGAGGCGATCTCAAATAGATTTGGAGTGGGATTTCAGTTCACAGCCTTTGACCTGGGAGGAGAAACCTACATGAGGGATGGGACCTTGCTGCCGGACCCGGTTGTTGAACAGTTGAGATCCCTGGATGCACTCTTTCTCGGCGCCATCGGACACCCCGATGTGAAACCCGGTATCCTGGAAAGGGGAATACTGCTGCAACTGCGTTTCGCACTGGATCTCTATATCAATCTGCGGCCGGTCGTCCTTTTTCCCGGGGTTTTTACTCCGTTGAAGAACAAAATGCCTGAAGATATTGATTTCATCGTCATACGGGAAAACTCTGAAGGGATGTATGCGGGGGGTGGTGGTTTTTTCAAGAAAGGCACCCCTGATGAAGTGGCTCTCCAGGAATCCGTCAATACCAGGAAAGGGGTGGAGCGGTGTGTCAGATATGCTTATGAATACTGCCGGAAAAGGGATCGGAAAAAACACCTCACCCTCTGCGCCAAGACCAATGTCCTGGCCTACGAATCTGACCTATGGTACAGGGTATTCCAGGAACTGCATGATTCCTATCCTGACGTGGAAATTGATTACCAGCACGTGGATGCCCTCTGCATGTGGATGATAAAAAATCCTGAGCAGTTTGATGTGATCGTGACAAATAATCTTTTTGGAGATATTATCACGGATATCGGGGCTATTATCCAGGGTGGAATGGGAATCGCGGCCGGAGGGAACATCAATCCTGAAGGCAATGCCATGTTCGAGCCCATTGGCGGGTCGGCACCCAAGTATACGGGCCTTGGGAAGATTAATCCCATGGCCGCCATCTCGGCTGTGCAGATGATGCTCGATTACCTGGGAGAGGACACTGCTGCTCAAGCGGTTTTAGCGGCGATCAAGAAGGTTGTGAAAAATGATCTCCAGAGCCTCAGCGCCGGCAGGATGGGATATTCTACCAGCGAGGTTGGGGATCTGGTGGTAAGGGCCCTCACGGGGTAATGATCGGGGAACAATGGAAGACGTGACCATCGGAGCCGTGTGCATGCATGCAGAGCCGGGTCAGGTGGATGAGAACCTGGCTGTGATTGCCCGGTTCACTGCCGAAGCAGCAGCAAAAGGTGCAGGTATCGTCTGTTTCCCGGAATGCAGCCTGACCGGCTATTCCCTGGATCCCGGGCAAGCGAATGCCTGTGCCATTTCCCTTGATCGGGCAGGATCCCTTCTGAACGCTGTTGCCAGGGATTCCGGCGTTGTGGTCATTGCCGGGCTGGCAGAGGATTCCGGGGATGCAGGATTCTTTATCACCCAGGTTGTTGTGGACCCTGAAGGACTCATCGGTGTGCACAGGAAATCGCACCTGGGTCCACCGGAAAGAGGTCTTTACCAGGCGACCGGTACAATAGGAACGGTCTCTTTCCGTGGTATTACTGCCGGGATACAGCTCTGTTACGAGACCCACTTCCCCGAGATCAGTACTACCATGGCCTTGAGCGGGGCCGAGGTGCTCTTTTGCCCCCATGCATCACCCCGTGGGACCGGGGAAGAAAAGCTCTTAAGCTGGCTCAGGCATCTGCCTGCCAGGGCCTTTGACAACGGTGTCTTTGTGGTGGCATGCAACCAGGTGGGGAAGACATCAGCAGGATTTTCTTTCCCGGGCGTTGCCGTGGTCATTGGGCCCGATGGACGGGTCGATGCCACGTACACCGGAAACGAGGAAAGGATTCTTCTCGCTTCGCTTCAAGCTACAAAACTCATCAATATCCGGGAAAATCGCATGGCGTATTTTCTCCCCCACAGAAGGCCGCCCCTTTACAAAACGGAATAATGCACCGGCGCATCCTGGGGAGCTCTGTTCTTCTCTTGGTTTTTGTAGTGGGTTCCTGAAATAGAAAAGGCACACGAGGCCGGATTTCGGTCTCTTGCGCCTTTCTTGTTTCGGATTATCCCGATTGGACGGGTTATACGCAACCGGTTGGTTTGGGAAGGCCTGCCATTTTACAGGCGCCTTTACCCGGTCCACTTGGAAACAGCTCGTAGATGTACTTCAGTTTGTAGCCGGTGACTTTGGAGAGAATCCGCACCATGGGGGCAATTCCATTTTTCTTGTAGTAGTCCTGGAGAACTTTGATCACCTTCCAGTGCTCATCGGTCAATTCCTCGATTCCCTCGGTGGTCTTGACGTGTCTGACCCAGGCTTCATTCCAATTGTTGAAATCATCGATGAAACCATCTTCATCAACATTGAAGGTCTGTCCTTCAAATTCCACTGTTGGCATACCTTTTACCCTCCTTTTTTTAGAAATAATGCTACCTTAGATAGCTTTAGTCCCCATTTAGAAGATTGAATATAGGACATATTTTTCATGATGTCAATTATTGTTTTTGCTCATTTGTGAATTTTTTCTATTTTTCTTTTCAGAGCCGCACCACAGAAGGTCCTGGCCCAGGTGGGATCCCCGGCCCCGTGAATATGAGTATAGGTGGCAAGGAGATTATGCTTTACGATGCCGTCATGGACCCCGTCAACGCCATGGCCTCTTTCTACGCGAAAAGCAAAGTGGAGGTCTTCCTCTGACATCAGAACGGCCCTTGAATAGTGAAACTCATGGCCGCGGAGGCTTTTGCCGATGGGATAGAAGGGGTTTGGCGCTGTTACTCGCATCACGGTATAACCATGTCCCTGGGGTTTCTTCTCAAGGAGAAACTGGATGGGGAGCGCTCCAACCATTGGGTAGGACCGCTGATCCACGACAAGCGTTTCGCCCAGGTACATGAGCCCGCCGCATTCCGCGTACACCGGCAACCCCTGGTTGATGGATTCTTTCAGGGAATGCCTGAACCCCGCGTTCCCGGCAAGGAGTTCAGCCTGCGTTTCAGGGAATCCGCCACCAATGTAAAGTGCATCCAGATCAGGCAGACAGGGGTCGGAAACGGCATCCACCTTCACCAGGGTGGCACCGAGCCGTTCCAGTTGTTCCAGGTTTTCGGGATAGTAGAACCAGAAAGAGCGATCCAGGATATAGCCGATTCGCGGGCTGTCACCCTGTAACGTCGAGAGCTCTTTCGGAAATATCCCGGAGGAGGGAACGGCCAGCGGTTCCACCTTTCGTGCCAGCTTCAGAATGCTGTCCATTTCGAGATGTTCATGTACGGCATCCCTTGCCCAGCGAATCGCCTTTTCGGAATGGTCTCTTTCCTGGTAGGGGACGAGTCCCATATGACGTTCCGGGAAGATGTTGCCGGCCAGTTTCGGGATCACGCCCAGTACGGGAATTTGACAGTATTCTTGAATGGCTCCGGTGATCAGCGCGATTTGCCGGGGACCGGCGGCCCGGTTGAGTATCACTCCCGCGATGGTGAGGTCCGGATCAAAAGCCTGGCATCCCTTGACAATGGCCGCGATGGTCCTGGTTGCCATGGAAACGTCCACGATCAGTATAACCGGGGCTTTCAGGACCTTGGCCAGTTCCGCGGTGCTGCAACGCCCGTGGATGTCAAGGCCGTCATAGAGACCACGGTTCCCTTCTATGAGCGAGATATCTGCCCCCCGGGACCGGGAGGCGAATGATGACAGGATCTGCTCATGGGTCATGAGGAAAGAATCAAGGTTATAGCACTGCCGTCCGGCGGCGAAACTGTGCCAACCCGCGTCAATAAAGTCGGGCCCTTTTTTGAACGGGGCAACATCATATCCCATCTCCCGCCACGCGGCAATAAGCCCGAGGGTCAGGAATGTCTTGCCGGAGCCTCCTCGCAATCCCGCAAGAATCAGCCTTGGTTTATCGAACATTTTCATTTTTCAATACCTTGTTCCGACACATGGTGAATCATTTTTGCGTCCAGGTTTTACAATATGGCAATGCGCTTGTGAAAACTTTCATTTTTTTTTATTGACAATGTCAAGAATTTTTTATTATAAAATAAATGTTAATGCGGGTTAACTATTTGAAAATTGAACTAATTACAATATTCACAAATAGTTAGTGTCTGTTCGCAACCGGAATTCAGGCACGCAAGCGTTTCCAGGCCGGGAATGGACTATTTTTGGAATGGAAACAAGGAAATGACCCTGCTTTCTCATCAACACTGGCGAATGCGCCTCGGGACCGGAGAAAACAGGTGAAGAGAATGAAAAAGGAATAGTGATTTTTATGCAGGGAGGAGGTGAGGAGAGCGGCTTTTTTTATGTTTGTGTGATTTACTCCTTATAGGGAACGACTCTTCAAATAGCAAAAGGAGGCAATAATAATGGCTTTTGAACCAAAAGAGGAACAGAAAGAGCTAAAGTACGATGAGCTCCGCATATATAGCGATGAGGAACTCAATAACTACACGGAAGAAGAGCTCAAGAACTTCAAAGTAAAGCATGATATCCCGGATGTGGAGGAACTGGAAAAAGGTCCGTGGCCCAGCTTTGTGGCGGATGCCAAGCGGGAAGCCCTGCATCGGCACAAGCTGGCTGATGACCGCATGTTGATTGATCGAGACGTGGTTGAAGATATGCTGGGGCAGCTCCAGATCTCTTTTGACGAAGGAGAAACCCACTGGAAACACGGCGGTATTGTCGGTGTATTCGGGTATGGCGGGGGTGTTATCGGGAGGTATTCCGATCTCCAGGAAAAATTTCCCTCAATTGCCCATTTCCACACGCTGCGGGTGAATCAACCAGCCAGCAAATTCTACAACACCGATTACCTGCGAAGCCTTTGCGACCTGTGGGAGTACCGCGGAAGCGGTCTGATGAACATGCACGGCTCCACCGGTGACATTGTTTTCCTCGGGACGTTTACTGAACAGCTTGAGCCTATTTTTTATGAACTCGGCCATGTGCTTCAACAGGACCTTGGCGGATCAGGGTCCAATCTCAGGACCCCGTCCTGCTGTCTCGGCAGGGCACGCTGCGAGTGGGCGTGCTATGATACCCAGCAGATGTGCTACGAGTTGACCCACTACTACCAGGACGAACTCCATCGACCTGCCTTTCCGTACAAGTTCAAATTTAAGTTTGACGGATGTCCCAATTGCTGTGTCGCGTCCATTGCCCGGTCCGACATGTCCTTCATCGGCACCTGGCGTGATAATATCAGGATCGACCAGGAAGCTGTCCAGGCTTATATCGGCGGCGAGATTGCGCCAAACGGTGGCGCGCATGCCGGCAAGGACTGGGGGAAATTTGACATCCAGAAAGAGGTCATTGATCTCTGCCCGACCGAATGCATGTGGATGGAAGACGGGAAACTGATGATCGATGACAAGGAATGCACCCGCTGCATGCACTGCATCAATGTCATGCCCCAGGCCCTGAGGCCGGGCACGGATACGGGAGTAAGCATTCTCTTTGGTGCCAAGGCGCCTATTCTCGAAGGGGCCCAGATGGCCACGCTCACCGTTCCCTTCATGAAGGTCGAGGAACCATACGACAATGTGAAGGAACTCGTTGAAAAAGTCTGGGATTGGTGGATGGAAGAAGGGAAGAACCGGGAGCGCCTTGGTGAGCTGATCCAGCGCTACGGTATTCCGAAATTCCTGGAAATGCTCGATCTGCCGCCCATGCCGCAGATGGTGAAGGAGCCCAGGAGCAATCCCTACATCTTCTGGAAAGAAGAGGATGTCCCAGGCGGATTCAAGCGTGATATCAACGACTACAGAGCCAGGCATAAGAGATAGGAGGGACCAACGATGGCATTATCTACTGAAAGATTGGGACTTTATAATCCGGACAAACCAATGGAGAACAGGTTGACGGACCTCGGTCCGCGGCATTTCTGGCAGTATTTTCCCCCGATTATTCAAAATAATTACGGGAAATGGAAGTACCATGAGATCCTGGAGCCGGGAATCCTGGTCCATGTATCCGAGACCGGGGACAAGGTTTTTACGATCCGCTGCGGCGGCTGCCGGTTCATGACCGTGGAGAACGTCCGGGAGATTTGCGAGATAGCTGATAAGTATTGTGAGGGGTATGTGCGCTTCACCACCAGGAACAACATTGAATTCATGGTGGACAGCGCTGATAAGATGGAGGCCTTGAAAAAAGACCTGCAGAGCAGAAAGCATGTCTCCGGCAGTTACAAGTTCCCCATCGGGGGGACCGGAGCAGGTGTGACCAACATCGTTCATACCCAGGGCTTTCTCCATTGCCATACACCGGCCACGGACGCGTCCTCCATGGTCAAGGCGGTCATGGACGACCTTTTCGAGTATTTCCAGGGCATGACCCTGCCCGCGCAGGTACGGGTCTCCATGGCGTGCTGCCTCAATATGTGCGGTGCCGTGCATTGTTCGGATATCGCGCTTCTGGGGTACCACCGGAAACCCCCGGTGATTGACCATGAGGTGATCGATAAACTCTGTGAGATCCCCCTGGTTATCGCCGCGTGTCCCACCGGGGCCATTTCACCTGCAAAAAAGGAAGACGGCGGAAAGACCGTGAAGATCAAGGAAGAACGGTGCATGTTCTGCGGGAACTGCTATACCATGTGCATGGCGGTGCCCCTGGCGGACAAAGAAGGCGATGGTGTGACCATCCTGGCGGGCGGCAAGATCTCCAACCGGATCAGCACTCCGAAATTTTCCAAGGTGGTCGTTCCTTTCCTGCCGAACAACTTCCCGAGGTTTCCGGAAGTATGTGCAACGGTGAAAAAGATCATCGAGGCCTATGCTGCTGATGCCAAGAAATATGAGCGGCTCGGTGACTGGGCCGAGAGAATCGGCTGGGAAAAATTCTTTGAAAAGTGCGACCTGCCGTTCAGTGATCATCTGATCGATGATTACAGGCTGCAATACGATACGTACCGGACGACGAGCCAGTTCAAGTACACCGAGGCGGCCTGGGAAGTATCGAGGGCAGCCGGCGGCATCGACTAACTGTTTTTCTAAACCATCTTCGTAAAGGAGCAAACAGATGGAAGACATAAAAAAGGCCATTTTGGATTTTGCCGAGAACAGCAAGAAGACCAAGTTTTACTTCAAAGACCTGGAAAAAGCAGTGCAGAAGACTATCCCGGACGCAAAGGCCAGGATGATCAAAAAGGCTGCTACCGCCCTGATCAATGAAGAAAAGTTGATCTACTTCTCGACCGGCAGCAGCACCATGTATGGCCTGAAAGGAAGAGGTGTTACCGAGGATCACTAGCATCTGTTTGCAGTGATTTTTGTGTACCAAGAAATGTGTTCTCTTGCAGAAGAGGTCGCTGTTCCTGTTGGATCGCGGCCTCTTCTTTTCTCATTCATGCCCATCAGAAAGTGAAAAGAGGTGAGAGCTCAATACGCCGGGGCATGAGAAGATTGAGAAACGAGGAAACAGAAAGAGAGTGTGTAGAGGAAAAGAATGAAAGAACCACAGGGAGCTGAAGAATTTATTGCGCAGCAGAAGGCAATACTGGCAGAGAATTCCGAGTGTGCCAGTTCGAGCTACAACCTTGGGGTCGGCCTGATGGGCCAGGGAAAGCTGGACGAGGCAATAGAGGCGTTCAACGAGGCCATCAGGAACAGCGGCCGGATGTTTGAGGGATATGTAAATCTTGGGTATATCTATTTCAAGAAAGGGGATCTCGAGCAGGTCATCGAGGTCAACAAAAAGGCCATCGAGATAGAACCACGGTATGCCAGAGGATATGCCAACCTGGGATTCGCCTACCTGCAGCTTGCAAGGACTGAAGAGGCTATTGAGGCCCTTGAAAAGGCCATTGCATTGAACCCGGATATTGTGCAGGCCTGGAGCAACCTGGTAAACGCCCACCTCCAGAAGGGCGATGTGTCCAAGGCCATCGAGACAGGCGAGAAACTCGTTGAGAAGGCCCCGGATTTTGCCCTTGGCCAGAACAATCTCGCCTTTGCGTACTATAGCAATGAAGAATATGAAAAGGCGATCGCCCACTTGGACAAGGCTGTTTCCCTTGGATTCCAGGTCCATCCTGAATTCCTGGAAAAACTGGAGCCTCATCGCACGAAATGATGGTCACACCTCTTTTCGAGAAATACGAGGTTCTGGTTGCGACGGCGGATCTCGCATTCAGAGAAATGCGCAGTCAATATCCTTCCTGCGTCAAGTGCGAACCTCTGTGTTCTGATTGCTGTCATGCTGTGTTCGGCCTGTTCCTGATCGAAGCGGCCTATCTGAGATCCCAATTCGAGATCCCAATTCGAAAAGCTTGACAGGAAAGAGAGACGCCAGGCCGTTTCCAGGGCCGCCAGGGCTGAAAAGGAAATGGGAAGAATGGTAAGCACGGCGCAAAAAGGGGGAGAACCCCAGGGTTCCTATTCCCTTGAAAAAGCGCGTGTCCGGTGTCCGCTCCTGAATGAGGTCGATGCGTGTGTGCTTTATCAATACCGCCCCATCACCTGCCGGGTGTATGGCATTCCAACTGCGATTCAGGGAAAGGCCCATGTTTGCTGGAAGGCGAAGTTTGAAAAGGAAAAAGCATATCCCGCGTTTAATCTCGACGAGGTAAACAGGAAACTTTACTATTTATCCAGGGAGTTCCTGCAGGGGATGGGGGGAAGCGATCCATCAAAGGCAACTTTTCTGGTCAGTGTTTCCAAGGTTATTGCGACCAGGACACCCGATTTGATAAGGGAAATTTTTCTGTAATAGAAGAGAGTTCTTCCACGTGACCCGGCAGATGTTCTATGATGAGCCCCAGTTCTTCCGGGTCTCCCTCCCGGTAGATTTCCACGAGTGGTTCGAAGGCGGCAATCAGTTCTGCCGGGGAAAAGGAGGTGAGGAGAGCAAGAAAATCCCGGGCAACGGTTTCCGTGAAATACCCTTCATCGGTCATCGTCTCGATTGCCGAGAAAAAACCCTCCGTCACCGCCGGCAGGATATTCCCTTCAATCCAGGTCACCTGTCCCTCCCCGTCGAGCCGGTCAAGCCGCATTCTCAGCCCCATATCAAGAAAGAAAAAGAGGAGATTCCCTAGTATCTTTTTCGGACCCTGCCCGGGGAGCCTGAGCAATGGTTCATATCCCCGGGCAGTGGTGAGTCTGGCAGTGGGTGCATCTGCCAGGTTCCCGATGACGAAATCGCCTGCAGCGTGATGCCACGGACGAACCTGGCGTGAAGTCTCAGGGTCATAGAGGAGGGTCAGGATCCGGGCGGCCTGCCGGAAGAGTTGAAAAAAGAGTTTCTCCGAAGCAGTGTAATACCCCTTTTCCTGGTCCCAAACGCGGAGGCACTGTTTGCCTGTGCCATCCCGGGAAACATGCCACTCATGATACCCTTCCAGCCATTCTTCGAGCAGGAAGGAAAGGCTTTCCGTTTGCCTGCCGTGGACAATATCCTGGTTTCCCTTGCAATAGGCGTTTGGAAGGCCGCAGGATGGATGCATTTTGTTTAGGAAGGTCAGGGTGTTATATTCCCGTTCCAATGCCTCCCTGCTCTTTTCGGTCATGGCCGCGACCAGGGAAAATTTGGCGGAAACGCTCTTTCCTTCAATTTCAACACTGGCCACATGGTACAGTGCCCCCTGTTTCTCACTGCGTATCAGAAGCTTCCTGATCCGTTCCTCGGGGGAACGCTTTTCCTCCCGGGGTTGGAGTGTGTTCAGGAAAGATTCAAGGTTATGCTCAAGCAGGAATGCCTGTGCGGCATTGAAATAATCCCCGAGTTTGAGAAACGGGTGTTGCATTGAAGGGAAGAGGAACAAAGGCTTTTCAAGGTCTTTCGGGGTGAGAAAAATGTCCCCGTCCGGCGAAGAAAAAAGGAAAAGGATGTTCATAACCGTGCGTAGGCCTCGGCAGCAACCTGTGCCACCGTCTTTTTTTCAAGAACACCGTGTTCGTATATTTCTATCCGGGTTGTTTCGGCCCGAAGCCCTTCCAGGTCTTTCTTTATTTCAGTTGCGCCGAGGTTGCCGAGAAGGCGGGCGGCATACCCTCTTACCGCAGGGTCCTGGTCTTTCAGGTAGGGAATGAAGTGAAGGGTATACTTTCGCAACAGATCAGGCCGTTCCCCGGCAATGGATCCGAGGGTACGAAGGGTTATGGCTCTCCTGGTTTCATCGCCGAGAAACTGGTAAAGCTCAGGGATATATCCGGCGAAAAGGTCTATCTTGTGGCGTATGATTTCTCCGATGGCCTCGAATGCTCCCCAACTGGATGCGGCGGTATCGGAAATGGCGGTGAAGAGGCGCTGGAGGAGTTTGGAAATGCTGGCGGGCTTGTCCACGGCGATCCTGGCGGCTACACACCCGAGCGCTTCTGCTGCGCGGTGCCGGAACTGCGGGTCCGCTGAATAGAGGAGTCGCATCAGGTTTCTCTCCATCTTCCTGTCTGTTTCTGCAGCCTCAATCAATGGGTCCAGCCGGTAAGACCTGACCAGCGCTTCCACTTCCTCTTTTGTGAAGGACTTTCCTTTGACCGGTGGCCTCTTTTTCCCTGGAACGGGCTTGGCGGTTTCCAGTTTTTTCCTGACCCCATCCGCGGTGACTTCCAGCACATCCTCGTGAAATCGCACGAAGAAAAGGGCACCGGAAATCCTTCTGCCTTCGAAGACACCACCCGGGACAATAAGGTGATTCACATAATCGTAATTGTCGATTTGCTCTTCCTGGTAATCTTCATCCGGTGCCAGGTTCCAGGCCAGATCCCAGTCCATGTTGCATCCGAACACCAGTGCTTCTATCTGGGCCGAACCCAGGTTGTGGCCGGTGACGTCGCAGGCATAAACAGCCCCGCAAGAACAGGCTCCTACCGGCATCTCGCCGGGTCGGCGGAGGTTCAGTTCTTTGGGCTTTTCTATCATCATCCCACAGAAGGGGCACGTGGGCCTCTTTATGAAGTCTCTCCCGAGGAGTTTATTCTCACGCATACATGTCTTCCATGGTTTCCGCTTCAGGTCCGGACTTTCAGGTCCAGGTCCCGCGAATCTTCATCGTATTCGAATGCAGTGATCTCGAAATCGGAGCGGGTTTCCCGGAAGTAGATGAGCCAGTTGCTGTATCGGGGACCGGCGAACGCGCAATTGAGCGTCCCGATTCGCGCGTTCAGTTTTTTCAGTTTCGGGACCACTTCCTCTGAGAACGCGGTCATGATCTGGAATTTTTCGTCTTCTGTCAGTTCTTCTGTCATGGCTAATCCGATCAAACGCAAGCGCCATTGATGATCTGCGTTGAACCCTGTTTTTCTACTTGCTTGGACCGGGGAGATCAAGGGTCATGCACTGGCTGGAAGGGCCACACGACTTGGCGGTGATCTTCGGCTGGTTCCCGCCGGGGCCGGCACCAATGGTATAGTTTGTTCGGCTCACGACTCGTTCAAAGGAATCCGATTGGCATGCAGGGCAGGTTATCTCTTCTTCCTCCCCGGCACTCGTGAACAGTTTCTCAAAAATGTTGCCGCATTTCAGGCATCTGAACTCAAATATGGGCATTGCAATGCTCCTTGGTTTGGAAATATAATACAACAACTACTCAGGTTGACTGGTTCACGGTTCACAGTTGGCTTTTTGCTCGCCAACCTTGAACTGTGAACCACGGAACTTTGAACCTCAATAATTTAATATATAGCCATATATGGGGACAAAGTCAAATGACGATTCTCTCGTTTCATCCCTGTTTCGGGGCAGACAAACAGATAATCCTCGGCGCCAGGTCTCTCAGCCGGGAAGACCGAATGTCCATTGACCGGGCAGACGCTATTCTGCTGCCCCAGGGGTGTTCCGAGGAACTCTACCATGCCTGCGCTCAGTCAGGGGCGCCCGTTTTCCCGGAATATGGGGTCCGGTTTCAATATCCGGGAAAAACCGGCCAGGCGCAACTTTTCCGGGAATTGTTACTCCCCCATCCCGAAACATATTGCTGGAAGAATGTCGCTGACTTCAGGTTGTTTTTGGAAAAGAGAGCATCCCCATCCCACAGGTTTCCTTTTTTTGTCAAAATCGACGGGGCCCATGAAGGGGAGGGAGTGTTTTTCATTGAAGACGAAACTCACCTTCAGGATGTTCTTGGGCAATTGAAGCAAAGGGAGGCGTCAGGTACTTCCGGTTTTCTGACGCAGGCTGCTGTGCCCACTCGTGGAAACGTCCTTCGCGCAGTGATTATCGGGAATGACATTTTTTCGTTTTGGAAACGGCCGTCCGAAAAGGGCGGGATGATCACCAACATTAGCAAAGGAGGCCTTCTCGACAGGAAATGGCGGCCCGATCTCCAGGAAAAGGCGGTCGTGGAGACAAGGAATGTATCCCGGAAGACGGGACTCAACCTGGCAGCCATCGATTTTGCCGTGGCGGTGGACGAATCGGATCCGCGACCGCTCTTTCTTGAGATCAATTACTTTTTTGCGCGCAGGGGCCTGGGAGGAACAATGCCCTATTACCGGTACCTTTATCGTGCCATACGGGAATGGCTTGCGCAGAAGAATCTTGACCCTGATCGGATCGTCCTCTATTGAACCCTACTGAATTTTTAGAGCAACCTTCCTGCTCCGGGGGCCGTCAAACTCGCAGAAAAAGATCTTCTGCCAGGTGCCGAGAACCAGCCGGCCGTTCTCAATGAGGACGAGTACCGAACTGCCCATGAGGGATGCCTTTATGTGACTGTCGGCGTTCCCTTCGAGATGACGGTAGCCGGCCCCCGCGGGAACAAGCTCGTTTAATTTCGTCAGGATGTCCTTGCAGACCGCAGGATCTGCGCCTTCATTGATAGTAATACCGGCGGTGGTATGGGGCACATAGACAACGCACATGCCGTCTTGCGTGCCCATTTTTGATACCTCTTCCTGGACTTTCGCCGTTATGTCGATCATTTCGATCCTGGTTCCTGTCTTCACCGATACAGAGATAGGCATCGTGACCTCCTTTGAATCAACTCATCAGCGGAACTCGTGACATGAAGAAGCTCTCCGAGAGGGAGGAATGCGAGGAGCTTCATCAATATAAATTCGAATATCGAAGCACGAAATACGAAACAATACTCAATGACAGAAATTCAAATGACAAAAACGCCTTTCAAATCAATTTGTACCTACAATCTTCCTCGGTTTTTTATTTGGAGCATTATAACATTCGGATTTTGAATTTGTTTCGGAATTCGATATTCGGATTTTGAATTTAGTTTGTTTCATAATGCGCCTTGAACAGGAGGCCTCATCAATGCTCAATCCGATGTTGGGGGGCATTATTTGCGGGCCACTCTTTCAAGGCTGGATAATCAGGGGTGACTCATCCTTCAAAGGCTCGGCCTCTCCCTGCGCTTCGTCCCTGAGTTCTTCGTAATGGGCGATGGTTTTTTCCAGGAGAAATGCAAGAACCGGGCTCATGCCCTGCAAGGCGTCTCCTTCAAGCCCCCGGCAAGCTGCTGAAAGGGCCAGGATGGCGTAATCTGTTTCATCCCGTTTGTGGAACACATAAGCCATCTCTTCCAGCCGATGTTTCAAGATCGTCAACCTTGCATCCGGGAAGTGCTCTTCAGCCCATTTTTTCTTGATGCCCTGGATCCGTTCCTCCTGCTGCGCTTCTGAGAGCAAAAGAGGGCCTTCCTCAAGGTTCTCCAATGCAAGCAAGAGAGGTTCCATTTCGGCAGGGTCGATGAACCATGTTTCCATGGCGGGATGTGAGAATAATTTCTCGAGCTGTGAGGGGGTGAGAACCTCAGGGGAATCAGGAAAATCAGGCAGAATATCGTAGATTGGCCGTCGTTCCAGGACGTTCCAGCGGGAAAGCATCAAGGACCTGAACGAAAGATAATCCTCGGGCACCTGGAGGGAGCCTCCCAGGGATTTTTCATAGGCATCTTCCGTCACCGTGAGGGCGTGGGAAATGGATGCGGGCACGTTTACTCCCATTTCTTCCTGGACAGCGGTTTTCAATTCTTTCATTCTTTTTTTGCTGTAGGAGGCCGCATGGAATTCAATGATCCCGGATTCATCATTCACCAGGCCGATTCCTATGTCGTACCCGGAAGGTATTCTGGGGAGTGACAGGTACACCCCCCGGGAACCGTGGCCGTCAATCAGTCCGAGAAACGCCTCTGCTTCGTCTCTGATTTTCGTTCCCTGAGAAAAAGAAGGACCGGGGCTTTCAAGAGTGAAAGAGGGCACGTCGAAGCCGTTCTGTCTGAGCTTGAAGGCGGTACGCCGGATTGCCTTCCGGACCGTGTTTTGATCGTAGGCGTTGTGGAGGGATCGAAGGAGATCAACGCTTCGCTTGTCATCGATGGGGAGGCGTTCCGCAAGGGCAAGGGCAAGCGCTGGTGTTGAAATCCGGGGAAGTATTTGTTCGGGAGATTCGTGTTTGCACTTTTCGAGGAGTGCATCAAGAAGCGCCTTGTCTTCAGGGGGCATCGGTATGGACGGACCCGATTTTTTCTTTTTCCTCTTTTTTTGCCGCATCCTCAGGCAGCCTTTTTTTGCTCAATGGCCACGTGGTCCAGGTACCCGGCTTCTTTCAGGTAGACGTTTATTGTTTGCTCAGGAGCTGTTTCCCAGGTTCCTCCGGTGTAATTGGCCGTGATGGGCAGTTCCCGGTGCTCATCTCCCCGATCCACGAGAATGGCCAGTTCGATTTTTTTGGGGCGCCCGAAATCCATGAGAGCGTCCATGGCGGCGCGCACGGTCCTGCCGGTAAAAATGACATCATCCACGAGGACGATGGCCTTGTCATCTATGGAGAAGGGAAGTTTTGTCTTGCCGACAGACGGGGCCGGGCCAATCCGCGTCCAGTCATCCCGGTAAAGGGTGATATCCAGAATTCCGAGAGGGACATCGAAACCCTTTGATCCTCGAATGACGTCTTGAAGACGAGCTGCCAGGAACGCTCCACCAGTCCGAATTCCCACGAGAACAAGGTCTTCCAGGTTCCCATTGTTCTTGACGATCTGTTCCGCGATTTCCCGGATTTTCTCGGAGATCTCTTTCTCTTTTAAGATGACTGTTTTTCCCATTGTCTTTTCCCAGGATCTCTTTTATAGAAAAACTTCATTTATAGTCAATAAAAGCAGTCAAGTCAATAAAAAAGCAGACAAAAGCATTCATGCGTGATTCCCTGGTGTGCTATGATCAAATTTATGAGGACCCAGGGTTGAAAAAATGTCTTTGCTCAGGTAATCTCGCAGAAAAAGAGGAAAAGAGACAGGAAAGTAAAAAATGAAGGATCCATCCGCCAAACATCGTTTCCACGAACTCCAGGAACAACTTGGTTACCGGTTCAAGGACACCTCCCTGTTGCAGCAGGCATTCCAGCACGCTTCGTATGTGAACGAAAACGTTGCTGACAAACTGGAAGATAATGAACGGCTCGAATTTTTAGGAGATGCCGTGCTGGATCTCGCCATAAGCCATCTCTTGATGGATCGTTTCCCTGATGCCGACGAAGGAACCCTTTCCCGGTTCCGGTCCATGCTCGTGGATGAACAGGGCCTGTGTACTGTTGCATCTCGCTTGAGCCTCGGAGACTATGTTCTCCTGGGAAAAGGAGAAGAGCAGACCGAAGGGAGAAAGAAGCCCTCCATCCTGGCAAATACCGTGGAGGCTCTCCTCGGGGCCATGTACCTGGATGGGGGTTATGAGTCCGCTTTCCAGGTGATTCAAGGAATTTTTTCCATGCCGCTGGAACGAATCAATACCCCCGAAATGGTCCATGATTTCAAGAGCAGGCTCCAGGAGTTTACGCAAAAAATGAACAGGATGATGCCCAGGTATCGACTGGTGGATGAAAAAGGCCCCCCCCACGACAGGCGCTTTGTGGTGGAAATAGCGTATAACGGAAGGGTCCTTGCCCGGGGTGAGGGCAGGAGTAAGAAAGAAGCGGAACAGCATGCAGCCAGGGAGGCACTTTTGTGTCTGGAGGCCGACGAAAAACGTTCATAGTCCCTGTTTTTATCCCCAATCAGGGATGTCCGCACCGGTGTGTTTTCTGTGAGCAGGAGAAAATCACCGCGCAACAGCAAGGTCCTGTGGACGCGCGTCGGGTCACCCGGATCATCGAGACGGCAATCTGTTCACGGAGATTTGATCCCGCGCACGCTGAAGTGGCTTTTTACGGGGGGACGTTTACCAATCTGAATCTCCAGGTGATGGAAGAACTCCTCGGGTCGGTTTCGCCCTTCCTCAAGAAGGGAATTTTTACGGGCATCAGGGTCTCCACGCGTCCGGATTCCCTGGATCCTGAAAAACTCGCACTCATGAAACGCAGGGGGGTCAGAACCGTGGAACTGGGTGTCCAGTCCATGGATGATCACGTGCTCGCGCTGTCGGGAAGAGGACATTCTGCACGGGATTCAGAGAAGGCTGTGGGCCTTCTGAAGAATCTTGGATTTCTGGTGGGGATCCAATTGATGCCCGGACTTCCCGGGGATTCCAGGGAAGTTTTTCTGTCCACCGTGGAGAAGGTGATCGGACTTCAACCGGCTATGGCACGGCTCTATCCTGCCCTGGTCATAAAGGGAACAGCTCTTGCCCGGATGTATGAAAAAGGGGATTATGTGCCCCTGGGGCTTGCTGAGGCCGTGGAAATATGTGCAGAGAGCTGCAGAATGCTCGAAAAAGCCGGTATCCCTGTGATAAGAATGGGGCTTATGTCGTCGCCAACGCTTTTGCTGCAAGGCCAGATCCTGGCAGGGCCGTGGCACACGGCCTTTGGGTTCCTGGTAAGATGCAGGATGTATCAAGAAGCTATTGCGTCACAGCTTCCTTCCCGTGGCCGCCTGGAAAAGGTCAGCATACGGGTTCGCGACAGGGATGTCCCTCTTCTGCGAGGGTACAGGAATGAGGGGATTCAGTGGGTCTCCATGATGACCGGAGCGGAAGTCCTGGCGGTAGAAGGAGATTGCTCCCTTCCCCCGGGCAGGATAGAGGTCTTGGAAACATGACGTTCGTGAGCGGATTCATCGCGATTCTGGGTCCTCCCAATGTGGGGAAGTCTACACTCCTGAACAGGATCATTGGGGCCAAGCTCGCAATTGTCTCCCCAAAACCCCAGACAACCCGGAACAGGATATTGGGAGTCCATCACGGGGAGGGATTTCAAATGGTTTTTATGGACACTCCCGGGATCCACAAAACGCGAACGCTGCTTCACAAGAGCATGGTGGATTCGGCACGCTCCGCATTTCAGGAGGTGGATATCCTGCTTTTGATGGTTGATCTGAACCATCCTGATGCTCCGGAAATTCCCTCTCTCATCGGGGCGGCGAGGCATTCCGGAAAACCCGCTTTTCTGGCCATCAATAAGATCGACCGGGGGACCAGGTCTGAAATACTTCCTGTTATCGGCAGATTCAGTGATGAACAGCTCTTTGAAGCCATCATCCCTGTTTCCGCGTTGCAGGGGGATGGGGTCTCGGAATTGCTGAAGGCGGTCAGGGCGGAACTCAAGCCGGGCCCCCCGTTTTTTCCGCCGGACATGAGAACGGACCAACCTGATACCTTCCTGATGTCGGAGATTATCAGGGAAAAGATCTATGTTTTTGCCCGGCAGGAACTTCCTTATTCCTCAGCCGTGGTGGTTGAAAGAACGGAAGAGGTTGCGGAGAAGAGTCTCCTCAAGATCTTTGCCACGGTGCATGTGGAGACGCAGTCACAGAAGGGAATTCTGGTAGGGCGACAGGGGAATATGGTAAAAAAGATAGGCAGGGCGGCACGCATGGAACTGGAACGGCGTTTCAATGTGCAGGTTTACCTGAAGCTGACGATCAAGGTGAGTAAAAACTGGAGCAGGGATACTCGAGCCCTGCGGCGTTTGGGATACTAGTGAAGTCCGGCGGAAATAAATCAACCGCTCGTTGAGCGGCTGATTTATTTAGGAGAAAAGAGTAATTTGCTTTTGTCCTCTATTCCTGCAAAATGCTTGCCATATCTTTTCATCTGCCATAAAAAGCATATAACAAATTGAAATAACAATATGTTTCATGAAAAAGGCCTCGCTATCCATTGCGGAAGGAAGCCCGCAAAAGTACAAGATATTGTACCGCGGAATGACAATTTACGGAGCGATTGTGATAACATACTGAAATAACTGTATAAAAATAGGTACAAGATTTTGACTCTTATACAACTATTTGATATTTCTTCATTTTATGCTGCATGAGACTCTTGGTGATCCCAAGCATTCTTGCCGCATGCGCTTGAACATTGTCGCTCTGGAGCAAGGCTCTCCTGATCATGGTTTCTTCTATCTGGCTCAGCGCCTCCTGGAGGGGTACGTTTGGAGGAATGAAACGGTCTATGTCGAAATGCGACTCGGCCGCTTCGATCTCTTCGGGCAGGTCCTGGGGCGTGATCACGCCGCCCGAACTCAGGACCAGGGCGCGTTCGATCACATTTTCAAGCTCCCGCACGTTTCCCGGCCAGGGATACCGGTAAAGCAACTTCCAGGCCTCTGGAGTCAACTCGATCTTCTTGCCTGCTTTCCCTTCCGTGTATTTGTCAATGAAGGCTTTCACGAGCAGGGGAATATCATCGGCTCGTTCCCGGAGCGGGGGAACCTCGATGTGAATGACGTTCAATCGATAGTAAAGATCTTCACGAAATGTCCCTTCTTTGACATCCTCTCTGATATTCCTGTTCGACGCCGAGAGGACCCTGACATCCACCTTGATGGTCTTGGTGCCGCCGACCCGCTCAAATGCCATCTCCTGCAGGACACGGAGGAGTTTCACCTGGAGGGATGGGGGCATATCCCCCACCTCGTCCAGGAAAAGGGTCCCGGAATCGGCCAGTTCAAAACGGCCCTTTTTCATGGAAACCGCCCCGGTGAAAGCGCCCCTTTCATGCCCGAAGAGTTCGCTTTCAAGGAGTGTCTCCGTGAGCGCGGCGCAGTTCATTGATACAAACGGTCCCTTTCTTCTTGTGCTCCCGTAATGGATGGCTTTGGCGATGAGCTCCTTGCCGGTCCCGGAAGGTCCTGTAATGAGGACTGAGGCCTTGGATTGAGCCACCTTTTCGATCATGTCATAGATTTTCAGCATGGGCTTGCTCTTTCCAATGATATTTCCATACCTGAAACGATCTGAAAGGGCTTCACTCAGCCTTCGGTTTTCTTTCACAAGGCGGTATTTTTCCAGGGCCTTTCTGATGGTCAGCTTGAGTTGCTCATTCTGAAAAGGCTTGGTGATGTAGTCGTAGGCATGCTGTTTCATTGCCTCTACGGCCATTTCTATGGTGCCATAGGCCGTCATAATGATGACGGGGAGATCAGGCTTCATTTTCCCGCACTCGGAGAGCAGTTCCATTCCGCTCATGCCGGGCATCTTGACGTCCGTTATGACGAGATCCAGGTCCGCATTCCGGATGCAGTGGAGTGCGTTCCGGGCATTGTCCGCCGTCATGATTTCGTACCCTTCGGAACTCAGGAGGGCTTCCAGTACCACGAGGTAATTTTTTTCATCATCAACAATCAATATGGTTTCCATAGGTTTTGATCCCTCAATCCGTCATATCATGAGGCCCTGGGCAGTTTGATCATGATCGTAGTGCCGCTCCCTTCCCTGCTCTTGACCGTGATGTCACCCCCGTGACCCTCAACGATTTTTTTCACAATGGAGAGCCCTAAACCGCTCCCCTTGTCCTTTGTGGTAAAGAAGGGGTTGAAAATGGTCTTCAGGTGTTCCTGGGGGATTCCGCAACCCGAATCTTCTATCTCCACGATGAAATGTGCCTTTTCTTCGCCGATTTTTACCCGGAGAAGGCCCCCGCTGTTCATGGATTGAATCGCGTTGACGAAGATGTTGAGGAATGCACGGTAAAGCATCTCCGGGTCGGCCTTGATTTTAAAGGATCGCCCCCTGATGTTGTGTGAGACCGTGATATGCCTCTTTTTCAGCTCAGGCTGGAGGAAGGAAATATTCCTTTTGACCACTTCTTCGAGCAGGCAGTCCCGGAGGGCGGGCTCTTGGGGCCTGGCAAAATCAAGAAATTCGGTCACGATACTATTGAGGCGCCTGGACTCATCGGTGATCACCGTAGACAGTTTTTTCTGGCTTTCATCAGCATTCGGCATTTGCCCAAGCAACTCGGCCGTACTTTGAATAATCCCCAGGGGGTTCCGTATTTCATGGGAGACCCCTGCCACCATCTGGCCCAGTGCCGCCAGGCGTTCCGCTTGGTTTAACTGCTCCTCGAGCTCCCGCTGTTCCCGGGCTCGTTCATCTATGATTTTCTCGGCCTTGTGGACGATGAGCAACAAGGCGATAAAAATGAGGGCCATAATACCGGCTGAAAGGGCGAAAATAGTATACTGGAATCTTGTAATGGAACCATATTCCTCTGTCAAATCCTGAATCAGTTCGAATACGCCGAGGATGAATGCAGGTTTGTCTGAATAGAATACTTCTCCCCGGAAGGGAATGTACGTCCTGAGTTTCTTCTGTCCACCGATTTCCAGGCCCAAACCCCACAAATCTTTTCCCATGGACAAGAGGCCCGAGGAATGGTCCCCCCGGACCGCACTGAAATACCCGGCGGTTTTTTCTCCCTTTTTCCCCACCAGCTTCGGGTCCGTGCTGTACGCTATAACCCCCTTTTCAATATCGTATATATTGACCAGATCGATCTTGAAGCTGTGGATGGTATTCTTGACGATCCGGTCCATGATCGCATACTGGTCCTGGTCTCGCAGTCGAATTTTCCCGTACCGTCTGCTCACGGGGAGGACGAAATTTTGAAAGACCTGGTGATTGAGATTCTCTCCCAGGAGAAGCGCGTAGTTCTCATAGCTCTTCATGAGAATGTTCTTTGCTTTCTGCGCGATGATCACGGAAAAGGGAAAGCTGAACAGGATCAGGATAACGAAGCTGGTATACGCGAAGAACTTCACCAGCCTGAACTGACTTGTCCGCAGGGATATATCTTGTGACGGAGGGTTCATCCTTGCATCATCCTGTTCTTCCTCTCCCAGGGAAGGGTTGAAAGGTCCACGTTTCCGCCTGACAGAATAATCCCCACCCTGTGCCCGGGCAATGCCTTTCGATGAGCCAACAGGGCCCCAAGCGGCACCGCTGATGAAGGTTCAACGATTATTTTCATCCTTTCCCAGATCAAGCGCATGGCCCTGAGGATGTCTTCTTCGCTTACTCTCACAATATCGCGCACCAATGCCTGAATGATCGGGAAAGTGAGATCTCCAAGCGAGGTGAGGAGCCCGTCTGCAATGGTGTCAGGGTTTTCCGAGGGAATAATTTTTCCCGCCTTCAGGGATCGGTACGCGTCATCGGCGTTTTCAGGCTCAGCACCGAAAACAGGGATTGCTGCTGTGGCGCCGGAAACAGCGATGGCGGTCCCACTCAGGAGACCTCCGCCACCAACCGGTACAATCACAACGTCCAGGTCAGGGACTTTTTCACAAAGCTCAAGCGCAGCGGTGCCCTGTCCCGAAATTACCATGGTATCGTTGTAGGGATGAATAAAACGAGCACCGGTGCGATTGACGACCTGGGCGAGAGCCGTTTCACGTCCCCGGAGGGTAGGTTCGCAGAACGTGATTTCCGCCCCGTACCCGGCCACCGCCTCTTTTTTCACCCGGGGGGCGTTTTCAGGCATCACCACATGGGCCTTGATCCCCCGCCAGCCGGCGGCAAGGGCAAGGGCGGCCGCGTGGTTTCCTGAGGAATGAGTGGCCACTCCCTTTCCGGCCTCTTCTTCTTCGAGAGAGAATACGGCGTTGGTAGCCCCCCGGATCTTGAAAGCGCCTCCCCGTTGGAAATTTTCGCACTTGAAAAAGATTTCAGCATCACACAGGTCATTTAATGTGGAGCTGGTGAGCACCGGGGTTTGATGCACCCATGGCTGAATCCGTTTGGCTGCCTCCCGGATATCACGTATGGTTGGTCGCGTTGCCATCAGTGAAATCCCCGGCCGCTTTCCCCGGCATTTTCCGAACGGTCCCTGTTCTGCAAAGGCGTTCGGGTTCTATCACGCATGGATGGAGAGACCTCCTACTTCTTTACCTTGATGAGATTGTGGACCTTTTGCACCCCGAGGACGGAGTTGGCGAGCCTTGTCGCCCGTTGCTTGATTTCTTCAGAGGTGACCGCACCGGTGAGGGTGACTTCCCCTTCAAAGGTCTGGACGGAGATGGCGAACCCGCTCATGATGGAATCCCTTAACAGTTTTGTTTTTACCTTGGTGGTGATCGTGGCATCATCCACCACCTGTCCCGCGGTACGGCCGGCAGGTGTCTGGCACGAGCACAACGCGAAAAAGAAGCAAAGGAATACGGTAAGCGCTGTAAGGGTTTTTATGTTTTTCATTTTTCTAACCTCCTTGGGCTGATTGAGTCCTTTTTTGAAAACAGGGGAAAAAGGTTTTGTGTTGCATTTCCGCTCTTTTCTTCGTATGAACGGAGAAGAGGCTCCCCGTGCAAGGGCTTCCCCTGTTGTTCCCTCACGGAAACATGCAGGTTTTCCCCCATTTGTAAACGGATACCGGGGTGCCGTCAAGTTATCTTTTTTGTCTCTTTTGTCCCGCCGCTCGCGCGCAGGAGAGCGGAAGAAGAGAAAAGGAAAAAGAGCATTGAATCCCCGAGAGACATTTTTTTTGAGGAAGAGCACATGGCAAACAAGACCAAGATAGTGGCGACCATAGGACCATCATCGAGCAGGAAGGCGGTTTTGAGAAAGATGATCTCGGCGGGGATGAATGTTGCGAGGCTCAATTTTTCACACGGGGGGTACACGGAACATGAAAAGGTGATTAAACATATCCGCTCCCTTTCAGAACAGATGGGCAAACCAGTGGGAATTCTCCTGGACCTCCAGGGCCCGAAAATCAGGACCGGGAAGCTGGTAGAGGGGAAACCTGTTTTTCTGAAAAGAAATGCAACCATTGAAATAACCACCAGGGATGTGGATGGAGGACCGGACGGCCTTATTTCCACGACATACAAGAGGCTCCCAAAGGATGTCGGTGAAGGAGATACCATCCTGATCGACGACGGGATGATCGAGTTGCGGGTCCTTTCCGTTACAAAGAATGCAGTGAACTGCAAGGTCATCCAGGGAGGTGTTTTGAAAGAGCACAAGGGGATCAACCTCCCGGGTATCCCTGTTTCCGTCCCTTCCCTGACCGAAAAAGACAAGAGGGACCTTGCTTTCGGGATCCGGGCCGGCGTGGACTATATTGCCCTTTCCTTTGTGCGGAGAGCCAATGATGTCAAACGGATAAAGTCAGAGATTGAGGAGCGCGGATCCGAGATCCCGGTGATCGCAAAGATTGAGAAACCGGAAGCTGTTTCCAACCTGGACAGGATAATGGAAATTGCCGATGGGGTGATGATTGCCCGGGGGGACCTCGGCGTTGAGATAAAGCCCGAAGAAGTCCCAACAATCCAGAAACGGATCATCCGGAAAGCGATTTCATCGAATAAGCCGGTGATCACCGCGACCCAGATGCTTGAGACCATGATTGAGCACCCTGTCCCCACCAGGGCGGAGGCATCGGATGTGGCCAACGCGATTATTGACGGGACCGATGCGATCATGTTGTCCGGTGAAACCGCGGTGGGCAGATACCCGTTGAAGGCCGTCAGGATGATGTCCAGAATTGCGGCCGTGGCGGAAGGCTCCCCGTTCATGCACTATAACCTGCCTTTCAAGCGGGATCCGAAGGATTTGGTGCCTCATGCGGTGGCCCAGTCCGCAGTGGATATGCTGCATGAGTTGAACGCAAAGGCCATTATCGTGTTTTCCGTATCAGGGAAGACGTCCAAGCTCATTTCCAAACAGAGGCCCGCCAAGCCCGTGTTTTCCTTTTCTCCCTCCATGAAGGTCTACAACAGGCTTTCGCTGATCTGGGGTATCACGCCGTTCCTGATCCCTTCCATCAGCGATGCCAAAAAGATAATCCAGGCCGGCGAGGATATCCTGGTTGAAAAACGGTTTTTGAAGCAGGAAGATCTCATCATTATCGTCACCGGTCTTGCCCTCAAGAAGGGCTCCACGAACATGATCAAGATCCACCGCGTGGGGCATGATGATTAGAGGGGCGAATAAAGAAACGGGCATCCCAACACCATTGGCTGGGATGCCCGTTCTTGATTGTGGAAAGGGACTAAACGACGGTAACATTGACGGCAGAGGGGCCTTTTCGTCCTTCCTCTACGTCAAACGTCACTGATTCGCCTTCTCTGAGAGACTTAAAACCGTTCCCGTTGATTCCCGTATGATGAACGAATACATCAGGCCCGTCTTCCTGCTCGATGAAGCCGTAACCTTTTCGATCATCAAACCACTTCACAGTTCCATTAGCCATAGCGGCAACCTCCTTTCAAAAGATACTCATGGTTCCGGACTTCAGGTTGCCACTTCTGACAAATAAAACATGCCCTGAATGGAAACCAGGACGCCAAAAAAGCTTCCTTTTTATTGGCTAAGCAAGAATCATAATCAATTTTGAGAAAAAATCAAGATAAATTTTGATGATTTCCTATGCAGCTCCCTGATCCCGGAAGAATGTTCCCAGATCTTTCTAGTAGCGGAGAGGGCGGGAAAGTTTTATGATGGTGCTGAATTCGCAGCAATGACGGGATGGTGAGCAAGAAAGAAGATTGCAGAGAAAAGGAGACGGTGATGGGGAATATGAAGGCCCTGGTAAAGGCGGAACCAGAAGTCGGGCTTTGGATGAAAGAGGTCCCAATACCCGAAATGGGGATAAATGATGTCCTGATCAAGATCCAGAAAACCGCCATATGCGGGACGGACATCCACATCTATAACTGGGATGAATGGGCCCGGAAAACCATTCCCGTTCCCATGACCATCGGCCATGAATTTGTGGGCGTCATCGCGGAGATGGGGTCCAATGTGCATGACTTCCAGGT
Source organism: Deltaproteobacteria bacterium (assembly GCA_019309145.1). Lineage (GTDB taxonomy): Bacteria > Desulfobacterota > DSM-4660 > Desulfatiglandales > Desulfatiglandaceae > B46-G9. The sequence goes on from JAFDGR010000004.1 coordinate 37,846, forward strand.
AGGAGACCTGGTGAGCGGGGAAGGGCACCTCGTCTGCGGGCGCTGCCGCAATTGCCTGGCGGGACGGCGGCACCTGTGCATGCACACCATGGGCGTCGGGGTGGATCGTCCCGGGGCATTTGCAGAATATCTTTCCATCCCGGTCACCAATGTCTGGTATTGCGATCCCGGCATCTCCCGGAATGTGCTTGCCTGTTTCGACCCCTTAGGCAATGCGACCCATACGGCCCTTTCTTTCGACGTGCTCGGGGAAGATGTCCTGATAACGGGAGCAGGCCCCATCGGCTGTATGGCAGCGGCCATTGCCAGGCATGCCGGCGCGCGGTATGTGGTGGTAACGGATGTCAATCCGTATCGGCTGAATCTGGCGAAAAAGATGGGCGCCACCATGGTCCTCAACGTGGAAAAGGACCCCATAGAAAAGGCCCAGGAAGACCTGGGCATGAAGGAGGGCTTTGACGTGGGGCTGGAAATGTCGGGCAGCCCGGAGGCGCTCCGTGCCATGTTGTCGAACATGTGCCACGGAGGAAAGATCGCGCTCCTGGGAATACTGCCTGATCAAACCCCCATAGACTGGAACCTGGTGGTGTTCAATGGGCTGACCATCAAGGGCATCTATGGGCGGGAAATGTATGAGACCTGGTACAAGATGACGGTGATGATTCAGTCCGGTCTTGACATTAACCCCGTCATTACCCACCAGTTTCACTATACTGAATACCAAAAGGCCTTCGAGATCATGCGCTCGGGAAAATCCGGCAAGGTTATCCTCGACTGGAGTGAATAGTAATTGCCGGTCTTGGAAGCATTGGAAAGGAGAAATGATCATCGCCTACCGCTACTTCATCTGTCTTCTTATTTTTCTGTGCTACGTGCTCGTCTTTTTTCATCGTCTGTGTCCCGCGGTCATAGCCCTTGATATCCAGTCGTCTTTCGGGATCAGCGGGACCCTGCTGGGTCTGTTGGGATCGGCATATTTCTATTCCTACGCCTTCATGCAGTTGCCCACCGGCCTTATGGCAGACTCATGGGGCCCCCGAAAGACGGTAGCAGTCTTTTTTGTCCTGGCCGGGATCGGGTCTATCCTCATGGGTATCTCTCCGAACCTGCCTCTGGCCATCGTGGGGCGTATTCTCGTTGGTGTCGGGGTTTCAACCGTCTTCGTCTGCAACTTCAAGCTCCTTTCAGAATGGTTTAGCGTCCGTCAGTTCGTTATCATGGGCGGGGTGTTTATGACCATGGGTGGTATTGGTGCGCTTATTTCCAGTGCTCCCCTTGCGTGGATCAGCAATATGATCGGCTGGAGAATGACGCTGATAGCGGTCGGGAGTGTTACGCTGGTCATGGCCGTCCTCGTCTATGCCTTCGTGCGCAACCGGCCATCCGACAGGGGCCTTCCTCCCATTACTGAGACGCGGGGAGAAACCGAAACAAGCATCGGATTGGTGAAAAGCCTCAGCATGGTCATTACGTCCGTTCGATTCTGGCCCATCGCTGCCTGGGCCTTTTGTGTGGTGGGGATGTCGTTTGCCGTTGGAGGATTGTGGGGTGGCCCTTATCTTATGGAGGTCTACGGTCTGAGCAAAACGGCGGCCGGGGGTGTGCTCTCCACGTTTGCCTTCGCACTCATACTGGGCAGCCCCCTCCTGAGCTGGCTTGCCAATCGGTTTGGCAGGAAACCTGTTCTTCTAGGCTGTAGCGTGCTCATGCTGATAGTTTCTGTTCTCCTCAGCTGGTTCGTGGACCGCATGGCCGTGCCTGTCCTCTATGTGTTGTTTTTCTGTTTTTTTCTCTCGGGCGGAGCGGTTGGCCCGATCCTTGCGACGGTCGCCAAGGAATCGTTTCCCATTGTCATTTCGGGGACTTCTGTCGGCATGGTCAATATTTTTCCTTTTATTGGGGCGGCCGTGTTCCAGGTGCTCATGGGGGCGGTGTTGAGTGGTGGAAACCACGGACAGATCATTTACAGCGTGACGGGCTTTCGCCACATGTTCCTGATCTGTTTGGCCGGTGCCGTTGTGTCACTTGTGGTTGCATTCTTTGTGAGGGAGACACTGCTGCACGCGGGCGCCAAGGGAAAGACCGAACAGAGGGGAGCGCGGTGAAGGACCTCTGTCGGAATTTAGAGGATCTCCTGGTCCAGCTTTTTGCTCAGCGCCTGGATTTCAGGTGAGACCCTGGGCTTCGTGAGGACCACCACGAGGTCAAACTCCTGGTTTTCGTCCTCTCCGTTCCGGGAGAACGTTACCGTAAGGGGTTTCCCTTCTTCTTCTCTTTCCACGAACCTTGCCTCTCCATCCACGATCTCGAGGCCGGAGACGCCTTGCGCTTCTCCCAGAAACTGCTCTTTGAAGGTGCTGGTGAGGGGGGATACGAGGGTTACCTGGAGTCCGTCCGTGTTGTGGAGGGCGAGGATGGCTTCGTTTACGCCCAGGACTGTGGAGGAAAGGAGATGGCCTTCGTCTCCCCGGCCGTCACCCTGCACGATGGCGACCCGGGTAGGAATTTCGCCGTTCAGCGGGGAGACAACCAGCCCGTCAGTTGGACCGGTGGGGGAGAGCATCCGCTCAAACTGCAGATCGGTGATAACATCGGCATAGACACCATAGCCGAGATTTTCATCAAAAGGCTCAAAATCATTGTCCTGGCCCCTGGTCAGGATCACTTCATCAAATTCCAGGTCCAGATTTTCATCAGGGATGCTGAAATCGATGGCTTCCGGCTTGCATTCGGCCCAGCAGAGGGCGCACCCGAGGCAGCGGCGGCAACTGAGGCAGCGTTTTGCTTCCTGCACGGCCATGTCCTCCGGAAACCCGGTTTCAACCTCGACAAAATTCCCGCGCCGATCGTCCACGGAAATCTCCGGCATCACCGCCCGTGGCGAAGGCACGTCGTCAAACGGAATGATGTAGCGCTTTTCCTTCTCGTAAATCATCTACTTGCTCCTCAGGTAGTCGTGTATGCCCAGGGCGGCACGCTTTCCCGCCGCGATGGCACGAATGGCAATATTCGGACCGGAGACCACGTCTCCGCCGGCAAACACGCCGGGGACATTGGTGGCCCCTGTGTCTTCATCTATCTCAAAGGTGTTCCAGCGTGTTATATCGAACCTATTGTCCTGGCCCAGGAAGTCCAGGTTTGTGGCCTGGCTGATGGCGGGCACAATGGTTTCCGCATCAATGACGTATTCCGAGCCTTCGATGGGTACAGGCCGTCTTCTTCCGGAGGCATCCGGTTCACCCAGTTCCATCTTGATGCACTTCATGCCGGTCACCTTGCCGTCTTTCCCCAGGATTTCCACAGGCGCGGCAAGGTACTGGAGAATCACCCCTTCATGCTCGGCAGCATCGATTTCCCACGGGTTGGCGGGCATCTCCTTGCGGGTCCTTCGATAGAGGATGTAGACCTCATCAAACCCCATTCTCCAGCCGACCCGGGCAGAGTCAATGGCCGCGTTTCCTCCGCCGATGACAATGAGCTTGCCCTTGGCTTCCGGTGCTTCGCCCAGGGCCTGCTCCCGCAGGAAGGTCACGCAGTCTACAATACCCTTGCCTTCGTATTCGTCCTCTCCCGGAACCCGCAGCTTCAGTCCTTTGTGGCACCCTGCCCCGATAAAGACGGCGTCGTTGTTTTTCCTTAGGTCGTCGAAAGAAACATCCTTTCCCACGCGGGTATTGTACTTGATGTCGATGCCCATGTTGGCGATGAGGTCAACCTCGCGCTTCAGGAGTTCCTTTGGAAGGCGGTATTCAGGAATACCCACCCAGAGATATCCTCCGGGTACCGGCAGGGCTTCATAGATCGTGATATTTTCGTAGCCTTCCCTTGCCAGGTCGTGCGCGCACGTCAGACCCGCGGGACCGGCACCGATAATGGCGATTTTTTCAGAATATTTCTTTTCTGGAGTATCGTAAACAGGTTCTATGCCTTCTTTGATCTCCGCATCGGCGGCGAATCTCTTGAGGAAACAGATGCTGATGGGCTCATCAAGGTACTGCCGGTTGCAGGCGGTTTCGCAGGGGTGGGGACACACCCTCCCGATACTGCCGGGAAGAGGAAGCCGGTCCCTTATGGTGGCCAGTGATTCCAGGGGCTTGCCGTCCGCAATCTGCGCAACGTAAGTCCTGATATTCAGGTGGGCGGGGCAAGCCCGCTGGCACACGGGCTGGTCTTCCTTGAATATATTGTATTCCCCGGTCCCGGGATTGAAGTAATCCACCGCGGTCCTGAAACCGAACCCCTCGTTGAAATCATCAAACATGTTTACCGGGCAAACCCGTATACATGCCTTGCAGTCATTGCACTTGGAGTTATCCACGCGCAGGCTGTGTTTCAGGATGTGCGCCTGGACTTTTCCATCATCTTTTTTGATTTTCTTGAGGTCACTGTAAGGCAGGATCTTGACCTTGTCATGATTGCGCACCCTGTCCAGGGCCGGGTTTACAAAGGCCTTTTCCGGTTTCACAATCCGGTCCCTCGGTATTCTCTCCGCGCCCAGGGAGGGGAATTTTTCAACGAGGGTAACCTCTGCACCTGCCTCAGCTTTCTCAAGGGCGGCCTGGATCCCTTGCAGGCCGCCTCCGACGATCAACACATTCTTCTTTTCCACTTTGTTACACCTCTTGGGGAACTCGTTGAAACAGGGGTGACCGATCTGAAATCCCTTCCACCGCGACCATTCCTTTTCGTTTCAAAGCGGTGATGTAGCGGAAGACCCGCTCAGCCGGGATGGCCAGGGAAGCGGCCAGGTCTTTTACTGATTGTGCCCCTTCTTTTAACGCGAGGAGGATCTCCTGCACCTCTGTCTCCTCAACAATAATCATGTCTATTGCACGGCTGAACTCGTGTTCGGTGAAAATCTCGCCGTACATGTTTCCGGTTGTGAGAAACGGGGTCCTTTTACCGATCACCCATCGGATTTTTTCCCCGGCGAGAACAGCCTCCGCCACCTCCAGCTTCTTGAAGATGTCTGGGGCATTCAGCCGGTCACCTCCCTGGCCGATGGGACCAAGTTCCCTGATGGTGGCATCAAATTCGGAGATAATCTCCACGAAGACAGAAGCTTCACCGGATGAACACTGTCTGAATGCCAGGCGCTCTTCGTTGACACCGATATGCTTCAAGAGTTTTCTCGTCATGTTCATCCTGGCCTGGGCCTGGTAATTCCCACTAATATAATGGCAGTCTCCGAAATAGCAGCCGACCACCACCAGGCCGTCGAGCCCGTTTTTAAAGGCTTTGGCAATAAGAGCAGGATCGAGCCGGCCCGTACACATGAGCCGCACTATCTTGATATCAGGGGTATACTGTAGTCTGGAAACTCCAGCTAGATCAGCAGCTGAGTATCCTCACCAGGTACAGCAAAAGGTCAGAATCTTGGGGACGAATTCAGCCAATGGAAACCTCCTTTAAGGTCTGTTGCGTGTCGATTGTTGTATGTTGCCCATTGCATCATTACATTATTTACCTGATCGAACATTCGACTGCTCGACGACTCAGCCGCCCAGGAACGCGTCGAGTTCGGCGGTTATCTGCTGGTCGGTAAAGGAATTAATGGTCAGGGCATGCTGGTAGCAGGTGGCCGCGCATACGCCACATCCTTTACACGCCACATCAATAACATGCACTTTTCTGCCCTTCTCGGTCTGGTGTATTTCAAGGGCGCCGTACGGGCAGAGGGCCACGCAGAGGCCGCATCCCCTGCAGGCGTCTTCATTTGCCAGCACAGAGATAACCGGCTCCACCACCACTGAGCCCTTGGAGAGGGGGATGGAGGCACGGGAGGCCGCACCAAGTCCCTGGGCTATAGTCTCTCGGATATTTGCCGGGAAGTGAGCACTGCCACAGATAAAAACACCGTCCGTGGCAAAATCCAGGGGCCGCAACTTGACGTGCGCCTCCAGGAAGAAGCCGTTGTCATCTATCGGGACCCTGAGAAGTTGCGAGGTCTCGTGTGCGTCCTCATTGGAAACCAGGGGGGTGGAGAGCACCACCAGGTCAGCAGGGAGATCCATATCCCTTCCAAGCAGGGCATGGTGCACCTTGACGCCTTCAGGGCCCACTTCCGGCGGGTTCGCAGGATCGTAATTGATGTAGCGGACGCCCTTGGCCTTTGAATCCCGGAACATCTCCTCATTTTCAACGCCGTACATCTGCATGTCGCGGTAGAGAATAGAAACCCGTGCATCGGGAAGGGCATCCCGGATGAGCATGGCATTTTTCACCGCGGTCTGGCAGCATATCCTGGAACAGTAAGGTCTTTCTTCATTCCGGCTGCCAACGCACTGGATCATCACGACGTTTTTTATCTTGGAGTCCAGGCCCTTCTTGAGGAGACTCTCAAGTTCGATTTGCGTGATGACCCTCTTTCCGTCGTAACCGTACATGCCCGTGGGGACAAACGGGGTGGCGCCGGTGGCAACCACGATGACGCCGATGTCTATATTCTTTACGCCCGTCGCGGTCTCAACATCCACCTTGTATTTCCCGATAAAGCCGTCCACGTGTTTTATGTTGGCCTTGGTGAAGACGGTGATTTTGGAATGATCGTTCACAGCCTTAATCTTTTCAAGGGCAAATGCTTCCGCGCTGTTCATGCCGGGTCCCAGCTTGTGGAGATTGTTGAGCATGCCTCCGAGGTTTTCCTCTTTCTCTACTAGCACGACTTCATAGCCACGGTTCCCAAGGGCCAGGGCCGCAGTCATACCGGCAATCCCTCCTCCAATCACCAGCCCGCGGGGACAGACTTCCGACATAATGGGTTCCTTGGGTTCCAGCAGGGCCGCCTTGGCAACCCCCATGCGTATGAGGTCCTTGGCCTTGGCGGTGCCCGCCTCTTTTTGGTGCATGTGTACCCAGGAGCACTGGTCCCTGATATTGGCCATTTCAAAGAGGTAGGGATTCATGCCCGCTTCCGCACAGGAACTCCGGAAAAGGGGTTCATGTGTCCTGGGCGTACAGGATGCCACGACCACCCGGTTGAGATTCTGCTCCTTGATTCCTTTTTTTATTTCATTGATTCCCGTCTCGGAGCAGGTGTAAAGGTTCCTCTGCACGAAAGTCACATGGGGCAGGGTCTTGGCGAACTCCTCAAGTTCCTCCATCTCCAGATACCCGGCAATATTGGACCCGCAGTGGCAGATGAATACCCCAATCCTGATGTCTTGATCATTGTTCTCAGGCAACGGCTTTCTCCTTTTCTCCATTCTCTTGAAAGGCGGTTTCAGCGGCACGCTCCGCGGCGCTCGAGGCCTGTGCTACGGATTCAGGAACATCCATGGGTGATTCCGCGCACCCGCACACGAAGACGCCTGGAGTCGTGGTATCCACCGGGGAAAGGGGGCTTGTCTTGACAAACTGGTAGTCATCAAGCTCGAAACCCACAACCCTGGAAAGCTCGACGATACCCTTGGACGGCGCACAGGCAGTGGCCAGGATCACCATTTCAAACTCCTCGGCCTTCACTTTCCTCTCCCGTGTGTCTTCGTAAACGACCACCGGGTTATGATTGGGTCCCTCGGTAATTTCAGCCACCCTTCCGCGAACATACGTGATCCCCGATTGATTGCCGCCCCGGATCTTATACTCTTCGAAACCCTTTCCAACGGCACGGATATCCATCCCGAAGATAGTGGACGTGGTTTCCGGTTCGTGCTCGTTGGCAATGATCGCCTCCTTGATGGAGTGCATACAGCAGTACCCGGAGCAGAAGGGATAAAATCGAAAGTCCCGTGAGCCCACGCACTGGATAAAGGCAAGCTTTTTCGCCGGGGCAAAGGACTCCGCCTTTTTCTTCATGTCTTCCAGGGGTTCCACGATGGCCAGGTAAGCCTCGTATTTCTCAGCCCATTTCTTGTGGTCTTCATCATCGTATTCACCGGACTGAAATTTTCCGTAGAAGGTCTTTGAATCCTCGCCATGCTTTTCTTCGTACCGGGCCAGGGCCTTGGTGGATTTCTTTGCCTTCTTTTCCAATGCCTGGATTTCCGCTTCAACAGCCAGGTCTGAGGGCCTGTCCACGTGCCCGCCGGTCGGACCGCTGGCACTCAGGAGCCGTTCAAACTGGATAGCGGTCACCACATTGGGTATTTCCTGGAATCGGTATTCCGGGATCCGTGACGGGTCAAAGACATCGTATCCTATGGCCACAATAATGGAGGCAACGTCCAGCTCCAGGATCTGATCTTTCTGGTCAAAGTTGATGGCGTCAGCCTGGCAGGTCTTTGCGCAGATGCCGCATTTCTTGCCGTTTAACTGGCGGCAGTAGTCCGGATCAATCGTCCGGGTGGACGGGATTCCCTGGGCAAACAGGGGATAGATGGCTTTCCTTGTGCCCAATCCTTCCTCGTAGGCATCGGGAACGATTGTCGGACATGTCTCACTGCAGGCGCCGCACCCGGTGCACTTGTCCTCTTCAACATACCGTGCTTTCTTGCGTACCGTGACTTTGAAGTCGCCTGCCGCTCCCTCTACCTTTTCCACCTCGCTGTACGTCAGGAGATTTATGTTGGGATGTCGACCGACATCCAGCATCTTCGGCGAGAGTATTCAGATGGCACAATCGTTGGTGGGAAACGTCTTGTCCAACTGGGCCATCTTGCCGCCGATACTGGGGAGCTTTTCCACCAGGTGTACCTTGATCCCCATATCGGCGAGGTCAAGGGATGATTGCATCCCGGCGATTCCACCGCCAATCACGAGTATGTCCTTGCTCACAATGTTTTCCTCCGCTTTATGAATACCGAACCGGGGCATGCCTTATTTCATACGTTCCGCCACCAGGTCATACAGATCGTCAATTTCCATTTTTAGGTCAAAGGCCGATTTTGCACACCGGAAGTGGATCTGGCACTTGGGGCATGCCGTGATAAGGGTTCCCGCACCGGTGCCGCCCGCTTCGTTCAACCGCTGAATCTGGATTTCTTTGGAACAACTGGAGCAATTCATCCAGCCGCTGGTTCCGCAGCAGACCGCGTTTTCACGGGAGCGGGGCATTTCGACCAGTTCAACGCCGGGCAGGGCTTTCAAGATATCCCGGGGGGCATCGTAGATGCCGCTGAGCCGCCCCAGCCTGCACGGATCGTGATAGGTCACCTTTTTTTCCGATTCCTCGAACTCCACGGCCCCCTCCTGGATTTTTTCTGAAAGAAAGTCCAGGATATGGACCGGTTCGAATCCAAGCTCACCGAAATACTCGGGATAAATGTTTTTGAAGGTGTAGTACCCTTCCGGGCAACTGAAAACAACCCGTTTCGCGCCTGTATTCCTGATAATATCGATGTTCAATTGGGCCAGCTTTTTGAAGGTTTCTTCATCGCCGTTCCAGAGGGCGTCGTGGCCGCAGCATCGTTCATCATTGCTCACCACCGGTTCAATACCGCACCCGTTCAGAATCTTCAGAACGTTCCGGGCGTTCTGGACGGAGCCTGCATCAATATCCCTGAAAATAACGTCGAAGTAAGGCCTGCACCCCACGAAGTAGAAGATATCTCCTTTTTCAACCGTCTTTCCGTCCTCGATCCAGAACGTCCTCTGCTGCGTGATGTCCTTGGTCTGGATGGCCCAGATACTGTGGAGCATCCCGTTGTGGGTTTGCATGCCGTCAAGTCCTGCGGCACGGGCCTCCCCTCTGATAAGGCGGATGAATTCCGGGAAGTTAATGTTGGCAGGGCACCGCACGCTGCACTGGGCACAGGTCAGGCAGTTCCAGATGGTGTCATCGGAGACCTCTTCCAGGCCGTAAAGCGACCGTTCGATAATCTGCCTTGGCGAAAAATCAGGAAAGACCCTTGCCACGGGACAGCTCCCGGTGCAAACACCGCAGTCAAGACAGTAATAGGTCTGGGTCATATCAATCAATTCAGGAATAGCAGTCATTACAAACCTCGAAATGTCGGCGTTTCTCAGGCCGCCTGTCTCAGGGTGGACGGTCCAAGAGCCTTGATTTTTTCAGTAAAAGAGGTGGCCAGTTCCGCGAAACGTGTCCCTTCAGCGGAGGAAACCCACTCCAGGCTCAGCCTGTCCAGGTTAATGCCGAGAACCTTTACCAGTTCCTGGGTCATTTGAAACATCCTTTCGGCCTTTACATTACCGTCCAGGTAATGACAATCGCCGATGTGTCACCCGGCCACCATCACGCCGTCGGCCCCCATTTGAAAGGCCTTGAGGATGAAGTTGGGATTCACGCGGCCGGAGCACATGACCCGGATGAGTTCCACATTGGGTGGATACTGAAACCGGCTCACGCCTGCCAGGTCGGCTGCTGAATACGCGCACCAGTTGCAGGCGAATATAACAATCTTGGGACTGAATTCTTCTCCCATATCGACTCCTTCCTTTCCCTAGCCCGAGAATGCAGCTTCTACCATGGTAAGTATTTCCTGGTCATCAAAATGAAAAACCGATGCCGCGCCGGTGGGGCAGGCGACGGCGCAGGCCCCGCACCCCTTGCAGAGCGCCTCGTGCACAAAAGCCACTGTTTTCCCCGCTTCCTTTTCCTGCAAAACCACCGCATTGTACGGACAGACCTCCACGCATTTCCCACATCCCCTGCAGAGGATTTCATTCACATGAGAAACAACGCCTTCAGCTGTAATCTCATCCTGCGCGAGTGCTACAGAAGCCCTGGAGGCCGCGGCCTTGGCCTGGGCGATACTCTCTTCAATAGGTTTTGGGTAATGGGCCATGCCGGCAAGGAAGATCCCGTCCGTCGCAAAATCAACCGGGCGCAGCTTGGCGTGTGCTTCCATGAAAAATCCATCCTCGTTCAGGGGGAGCTTGTACATTTGCGCAAGGGATTCATTGTCCCGGGGCACGATGGCGGCCGCGAGGACCAGGAGGTCTGCGCCAATCTTCATATCCCGTCCAAGGATATGATCCCTGGCTGTCACGAAGATGTTTTCACCTTCCTTTTCCACCTTCGGTTTTTCATCAAATGAGTAGCGAATAAAGATAACACCCTGTTTCCTGGCTTCCCGGTACAGGGCCTCACGTTCCCCATATGTCCGAATGTCCCGGTAGAGGACATAGATATCCATGTCAGGGTTCAATTCCTTGAGTTCGAGGGCGGACTTCATGGTATGGGTACAGCAAACCTTGGAACAATAAGGCCTGTCCGGTTCTCTGGACCCGACGCACTGGATGAAGACGGCAGATCCCGCTCCTTTGACAGCCGGATCGCCCCGCCTGAGGGCATCGTCCAGGCCAAGATGTGTCATAATTCTGTTATCCTGGCCGAAGAGGTACTCGGTAGGCTGGTATTCTTCAGCGCCCACAGCAACCACTATGGCCCCATGCTCAATGGTTTTCTCGGAACCGTTGTGTGAAATGGTTGTTTCGAAGTTGCCTACAAAGCCACTTGCCTCTTTCACCGTCCCACCGGTATAGACATCGATCCGGGGGTGATTTGTTACTGCTTCCACCATCTCCTTTATGTTGGCCGCAATATCTTCACCACGCCAGGTTTGCAAGAGCCTGCGGGCGTTGCCCCCCAGTTCGTCAGATTGTTCCACCAGATGGGTGTGAAATCCCTGGTCGGCAAGGCCCAGGGCCGCGGTCATGCCTGAAATACCTCCGCCAATTACCAGGGCGTCGTGATTGACCGGGATAGAAGGCTGGGGAAGGGGCTGGATCAAATTGGCCCGTGCTATGGCCATCCGCACAAGGTCCTTTGCCTTTTCGGTAGCTTTCTCCTTTTCCTTGGAATGGACCCAGGAGCACTGGTTCCGGATGTTGGCCATTTCAAAGAGGTACTTGTTCAGGCCCGCATCCCGCAGTGTCTCCTGGAACAGGGGTTCGTGGGTCCGGGGAGTGCAGGCGGCCACCACGACCCGTGTCAGGTTTTCCCGTTTGATTGCCTCTTTCATCCTGTCCTGGGTGTCCTGGGAGCAGGTAAAGAGGTTTTCTTCCACGTACGTAACACCCGGCAGGCCTCTCGCGTATTCCGCGACGCCGGGGACATCCACGATTCCGCCGATATTGGTCCCGCAATTGCACACAAAGACACCGATACGGGCTCCTTCTTCCGCCACATCTATTTCTTCGGGATAGGTCTTCGTCTTGACCATGCTGCCCCTTGCTTCTGACAACTCGGCCCCTGCATCACAGGCGGCAGCACTTGCTTCCATAACTGAATAAGGAATATCTTTCGGCTCCTGAAAGGCGCCGCAGACGTATATGCCCTCCCGGGATGTTTCCACGGGGTTGAACACACTGGTCTGGACAAAGGAATCCTCATCCATTTCGATCTCCAGGCGTTGAGCCATATCCAGGAGTTCTTGTGGTGTTTCAAGGCCAACTGAAAGGACGATCATGTTAAAGGTTTCGGTCTGCATATCACCGTTTTCATCGGCATAGCGGATGATGAGATCATGGGTTTCAGGATTCTCACCGATACTATGAATCCTGGAGCGAATGAACCGGACTCCCTGCTCTTCTTTCGCGCGGTCATAGTATCGCTCAAAATCTTTGCCGTAGGTCCTCATATCCATAAAGAATATGGCTGTGTCCACGTCATGATCCGCATGTTCTTTGGCAACCACGGCCTCTTTTATGGCATACATACAGCAGACCGATGAACAATACGCATGATCACAGGTGTTTATATCCCGAGAACCCACACACTGGAAAAAGGCGATTTTCTGGGGTTCCTTTTGATCGGAGGGTCTCTTGAGATGCCCCATGTAAGGGCCGGTCGCACTCAGAATTCGCTCGAATTCCATGCTCGTGACCACATTGAGGTAATGTCCATACTGGTACGTCTCGTACCTGCCTGGGTCAAAGGGCTCAAACCCGGGTGCCAGGATAACAGAGCCCACATTGATAGAGAGGACTTCCTCTTTTTGGGCGTGTGTCTCCAGGGTAACTGCCTGGGCCTTGCAGGCCTTTACGCACTCGTAACATTCGCAGCAACCGCCGCAATTGAGGCACCGGGCTGCTTCCTTTTTCCCGGTCTCCTCGTCCACGAGAAGGTTGACTTCTTTGAACCCTGAAAATCTTTCCTCCACCGGCAAAGTAGGCACTTTCATGCGGTGCATGGTCGGTTCATCGTCGGGAATTTCCAACCAATTCGTCCCCACCGGGGGCTCTTCCTGCCATTCTGAGGGGAGTTCTTCACCTTGGAGATACTTGGCCATGTATCTGGCGGCCCTTTTCCCTCCATCCACCGCTTCAATGACCGTGGCAGGACCGGTTATCGCATCACCGGCCGCAAAGATTCCCGGTATATTTGTCTGCAGGGTCTCCGGGTTTACTTTCAGGAGGTGCCATTTCGAAACTTCAATGTCTGTTTTTTCTCCGAGGAAATCAAGGTCGGGTTCCTGTCCGATAGCCGGGATAATATGCTCCGCCTCCACAAAAAATTCGGAACCTTCGACAGGAATGGGCTTGCGCCGCCCGGTGGTATCCGGTTCCGTCAGGCGTGTGCGAATGCACTCAATACCTTTTGTTTTTCCATTTTCATCTACAATATTGAGCGGTGCTACCAGGAAATGAATCTTGACGCCCTCTTTTTCCGCCTCTTCTATTTCTTCCGGCTCGGCCAGCATCTCCGTGCGGGAACGCCGATAAATGATGTGGGCTTCATCAGCACCCAGTCGAAGGGCCACACGGGCACCGTCCAGTGCGGAATGGCCTCCGCCGATAATAACCGCCTTTCCTTCAATTTTTTTCAGATTTCCTAAATGGACTTCTCTCAGGAAAGACGTTACATCACGGACTCCTTCAGATTCTTCTCCCCGTATGCGGAGCCTCAGACCCTTCCAGGCCCCGGGCCCCAGAAAAATTGCCTTGGCCCCGTGTTTCTGAAGTTCCTCGATCGTGATATCCCTGCCGACGGCTGTATTCGTAAATATCTCGATACCGTATCTCTTGAGATTCTCTATTTCATTGTCCAGTACTGCTCGGGGAAGACGGTGCTCCGGGATGCCATATCGCATCATGCCGCCGGCCTCAGGCATTGCCTCGTAAATACTGACCTTATATCCTTGAAGAGCGAGAAAATACGCTGCGGAAAGACCTGCCGGACCTGATCCTACAATAGCAACCTTTTCCTCTTTCGCCTCTCTTTCCGGTACCGGAATATCACTCAAATTCGTGTGATCGGCCGCCACCCTTTTGAGTTCCCGTATGGCAATCGGTTCATCCACCTCACCACGGCGGCAGCTTTTCTCGCAGGGATGCGGGCAGACCCGTCCCAGCACACCGGGCAGAGGCAGGTCTCTCATGATGATTTCGGTGGCCTCCCGGTACTTGCCTTCTTTGACCATCTGCACATAGCCCTGGACATTAATGTTGGCAGGACAGGCCATCCTGCAAGGGGCTTTGTCCAACTTTTCAATGGCGAAAGAACCGGGAATTGCCTGCGCATATGGTTTATAGGTAGCTTTTCGGATGGCGAGCCCGGTGTCATACTCGCTGGGCCGCACAACCGGACAGACTTCGGCGCAGTCACCGCACGCAGTACATGCATCAGGGTCTATATATCGCGGCCTTTTTCGAAGGCTTACCTGGAAGTTCCCTTTTTCCCCCTGGATATCTTCCACATTCGCGCAGGTATGGAGCTCAATGTTGATATGCCGGCCGACCTCGACCAGTTTCGGGGAGATAATTCACATGGCACAGTCATTGGTGGGGAAGGTCTTATCGAGCTGCGACATGACCCCGCCGATCGCCGGTGTTTTTTCCACCAGGTGGACAAGAAAACCGGAATCCGCCAAATCGAGTGCCGCCTGCATGCCGGCAATCCCGCCGCCGACCACCATCACTGATCCTTGAACATTCTTGGGTGCTTCTGCCTTCATTACTGGCTCCTCAATATTCCTGAAACAAAATGTTCGCTCCGTGTATGCTGGAAATATACCCTTTGCTTCTTATCACTTTCTCTTTTTCTAGCTGGTACCTTTACTCGCTTTCTGATGCAGGCCCTGTCACACCCATCAAAATTGATGGGCTTCGTAAGAAATCCAGGGGCGGGAGTCCTCACGAATTTTACAAAACCGTGACTATACCAAAGAAACCGCCGTTCTCAGCATCATCAGATACCAGACGTGAAAAAAGTCACAAGATATCCCTATATAGAAAATGGAGCCTTTTTGTCAAGAGGTATTTCCGGAATTTGTTCTGGATTTTATTTCTTGATCCCCCATATATTTTGTGTTGTAATTACAGAAAAATGAATCCCTAACATAGTGAAAATAAGGCACACTTCAGATCCCCTATTGGCGTCGGGAAGAGATTTACAAACACGCCTGTTCCCGGGTTATGGAATCCTGCCGGTTTTTCAGACTCGTATTTCCTATGAATGGATGTATCGACAATCTCAAGCTATGACCACCGAAAAAAACTTCCAAAAACAGAAAGATTATCAAGCCCTTATCCAGAGTGTTACGGATTATGTGGTAGCCATCAACAGGAATTACCGCATTATTATGGCAAACGAGCTTTTTAAGAATCAGTTTGGGGTGCATCCTGGAGGCTTCTGTTTCAGGGGCTGGAAAAATAGAGAAACAAAATGCGAAAACTGCTTGGTAGAAAAATCCTTTCGCGATGGGCAAAATCATTCGAATGAAGACACCGTTATTATGAAGGACGGGAGAGTAGCCCACATGCTGATAAAGTCCACGCCCGTGAAAGATGAAAACGGCGATATCTCCTATGTCTTGGAAACAGCAACGGATATCACAGAAAAGAAAAGGCTCGAAAATGAATTGAATAAGCTGACCGGCGATCTGGAGCACATTGTGGGGGACCGGTTGCAAAATTTGCAGAAATCAGAAGAACGGTATCGAACAATGTTTGAACGTTCACGGGATGCCATCCTTCTTACTGATGCTGCGGGAAATATTCTTGAAATCAACCAGGCTGGGGTTGAGATATTTGGTTACAGGAATAAGGAAGAATTGAGAGCGGAAAAAACGGCCAGAGACCTTTTTCAAGACCGGGAAGCGCTTCGCAGGTTCAGGAGAGAGATTTTTCGAGAAGGTTTTGTGACAGAATTCGAGGCGAAACTTACTGGAAAAGGGAACAGGGCGTTTGATGCGGCTATCACGTGCAATGTCATGATCTTGGAAGAAATGGGGAAGGTTACCGGTTATGTGATGATCATCAGAGATGTCACTCAGAGGAACCAGTACCAGAAAAAAGTTGAGCAGCAAAATACACAACTTGCCATCCTCAATGCTATTTCCACCACGGTAAGCAGCAGTCTCGATCTTCATGAGTTACTGAAATCGGTGTTGGAAAAGATCCTGGAAATTCTTGAATCAGACTCTGTCAGAATATATCTCCTTGAAAAGGCTAAGAAAAAACTTGTCCTGGTCGCCCACAAAGGCCTTTCGGAAACCTTTATCCAGGAACACCACATACAGGCACGAAACGTTGGGGACGGAATGCTTGGCCAGACGGTGAAAAACGCCGAGCCAAAGGTCGTCAATAACCTTCAGCGCTCAAAAGACAGGTATGTGGATTTACTTTTAAAGGAAGGCCTCAAATCTACGGCCTATATCCCGTTGCTTTCCAGGGAGGGGCCGGTCGGCATCATGGCCGTATCCAGTTTAAGCCCTTTCAGGTATTCACCTGACTATGTGGCATTTTTGTCAGGGGTTGGGAACCAGATCGGAATAGCAGTACACAACGCCCATCTCTATGAAAATCTGAAAAAGGCCTATAAAGATCTGAAGGATACCCAGGATCAGCTTATTCGCACGGAAAAACTGGCTTCGCTGGGAAAGCTGGCCGCCACCATCGCCCATGAAATCAATAATCCACTTGCGGCGGTTTTGAACTATATTCGGCTCATGATAAAACTCACGGCACGGGGTCGTTTTAATGCAGCAAAACTTGATGATATCACGAGATATTTATCCACCATGGAATCAGAAACCGCCAGATGCGGTGAAATCGTCAAGAATCTCCTCGCCTTTTCACGTCAGTCCAGGATGACCATGGCGAATCATAACATCAGGGAAATCATCGATAAAACAGTGGCGCTCATTTCCCATGATCTGGGGCTGAAGGAAATCAGCGTTGTCAAAAACCTGCAGGAAAATTTGCCCCCTGTTTTTTGTGACTTCAGGCAAATTCAACAGGTTCTGTTAAATCTCTTGAGTAATGCTTCTGAGGCTATGACCAATGGCGGGACCCTCACGATATCGGCAAAGGGCCAGGAGGATGAGGAGTTCCTGGAAATCTGTGTTTCTGATACCGGTTGTGGTATTCCTGAAGATCTCCTGGATAATATCTTCGAACCCTTTTTTACCACCAAGGAAGAAGGGAAAGGGGTGGGTCTTGGTTTATCAGTGGTCTATGGTATTATTGCCCGCCATAACGGTTCCATTGAGGTGAAAAGTGAGCCTGGAAAGGGGACTTCATTCAGGGTGCTGCTCCCCTTCAGCCAAGAGGGCTTGGAAAATTTGAACACTTGAAACATAGCCCATACACAATGGGAGGGCGCATAACATGAGTAAGAAACCCCGTATTCTGGTTGTCGACGATGAAGCAGCTATGCGTGAGTCTTTGAAAGACTGGCTGATGGAGGATGGTTATAGAGTTGGTTCTGCCGAAAGCGGGGAGGTTGCCTTGAAAATGGCGCGCGAAAGCAATTGGGACATTGTCCTGATGGACCTGAAAATGCCCGGTATGGACGGGATTGAGACGATGATAAAGCTGAAAGAGTGGCTTCCTGAGGCCGAGGTCCTGCTGATGACTGCATATGCCACCATTGATACGGCGGTTCAGGCTATGAAGGAGGGCGCCTTTGATTACCTGGTCAAACCATTTGATCCGGACGAGGTGGAAATACAGATCAAGAAGATCATAGAGCACAAAAACCTGCTTTTACAAAATGTGCTGCTGAGAAAAAAGCTGGAAGAGAAATACCACTATGATGAGATCATCGGGAAAAGCGACGTGATGCAGGAGGTCTTTGATTTGATCAGCCGGGTCGCGCAGACTGACTCCACGGTCCTTATTACCGGTGAGAGCGGAACAGGAAAGGAACTCATCGCCCAGGCCATTCATGGAAACAGTAACAGATGTTTTATGCCTTTCATTGCGGTAAGCTGTGGCGCATTGCCTGACACACTTCTGGAAAGTGAACTCTTCGGCTATGAAAAAGGAGCTTTTACCGGTGCGACACATACAAAACGCGGACGATTCGAGCTGGCTGACAAAGGGACCATTTTCCTTGATGAGATTGGAGATATCAGTTTAAAAACGCAGGTAGATCTCCTGCGGGTGTTACAACAGAAGGAATTCTCCCGATTGGGGAGTGAAGAAATACTAAAAGCGGATGTGAGAATTCTTGCGGCCACCAATCGCGACCTGCAAGCGGCGATCAGGGAGAAACGATTTCGTGAAGATCTTTTCTATCGACTCAATGTCATTTCAATCCACGTGCCTCCCCTGCGGGAGAGGAAAGAGGACATCCCGTTGCTTGTCCAGGCCTTCATTCAAAAATATTGCCTTGAGATGAACAAAGAAGAAAAGAAAATAGCGCCGTCCGCCTTGAAGTTGCTCATGGACTATGACTGGCCCGGAAATGTGAGAGAATTGGAAAATATCATTGAAAGAGCTCTGGTCATCGGACAAGGCAAGGAAATTGTGACGGATGACCTGCCTTTTTCGCGCAGAGACATGGCGCCGGTAGAATATCCAAAATCATTGAAAAAAATGGAAAAGCTTCATATCCAAACGGTCTTAAAAGAGGCAAACTGGAACATAAGCAAGGCCGCGCGTGAATTGGGTATCGATCGGCAGACCTTATATAACAAGATGGATAAGTATGAAATTAAAAAAGAGGAACCTAAATCAAGGTGATAAAATGTGTGACTATTTGTCCGCTCGGTTCAGTCGAGGACGAGATCCTGAGCCCGATTTCAACATGCATTGAGGAAAAATGCGGGCTCACGTGCAGGTTCTCTCCACAAATGGGAACTCCAAAATATGCCTATGATAAAGGGCGATTACAATACAATGCAAAGCTGATCTTACGCCGCCTTATCACGCAGGTTTCCCGGAATACTTTCAAGTTCATGGGAGTCACCCAGGTAGACCTCTTTATTCCCATTCTGAAATATGTCTTCGGAGTGGCACAGATGGAAGGATCCTGTTCCGTTATTTCTACCCATCGTCTTCGTCCCCAGTTTTACGACCAGCCACCGAATCAAGCCCTCTTTCTCGAGCGTGTTCAGAAGACAGCATTGCATGAACTCGGGCACTGCTTCGGCCTGACCCATTGTAGAAATAGGCATTGTGTTATGTATTCTTCCACCCGAATTGAAGACACGGACTCAAAAAAGATTGACTTCTGTCCCTCCTGTAAAGACCTTTTTCAATGGCAACGGGAAAAGGAATGCAATAGCCAATAAATATTGCCGAAATATTCTACACCCGCCTTATTTTTCGGCAGAATAATTTTATTTCATTCATTTCAATATATTATGCGCATATTATTTTTTTTGATTGTCCTGTATGCCGATATTTTCGGCATGTCTTCGGCTTTCTGCCTGGAACTTTCGTGAGAGGCTAAACGGTTAATTGATTTGTGATTACAAGAGGTTACATTGCATTGTATAGTTGTTTGCTGCTCCTGGCACACCTCTTGCTCTTCTCTAAGAGTAAAATGGAAACAAGGAAATCATTTCAGATAATAGCATCATTTGCATAAAGGAGGAGAAAATGGCAGCCAAGGCAAAAAGAGAGTCGATGAAGATCGTACCCCCGGGGAAAAAGAAATGTGTTTGGATGGAAGCGGGCGTTGTTTCTTATAAGCTCTGTGATAACAATTATGATTGTTCGACCTGCGTGTATGACCATGGCATGCAGTTGAAGGTCGCCAGGCAGAAAGAAGCTGCTCTGGCTATGCCTGAAGGTGGAGGAACTGAAAAGTTCACTGAGACGTGGGTGGAAAAGATGTTGAAACTGCCCTCGTCACAGCGCAAATGTCGTTATATGATCACCGGGGAAATTGCACGAAAAATATGTCCAAATAACTACGAGTGCGGTAATTGTGCGTTCGACCAGATCATGCAGGAACGCCTGCAGGCGGAGACAAACCCTGTCCACGCCACGCAGGAAATTTCAGGATTTGATCTTGCCAAGGATATCTACTACCACGAAGGCCACACCTGGGCCAGGCCGGAATATGGCGGTCGTGTCAGAGTCGGGCTGGATGACTTTGCTCAAAAACTGCTGGGAAAACTGAAGAGGATTGAAATTCCTCATATCGGACATGAAGTAAATCAGGGAGATGTAGGCTTCAAGGTACGGCGGAACGGCGATATGGCGGAGGTCCTTTCCCCCATAGACGGTATTGTGGCACACATTAATGAAAAGCTCATTAATAACCCTGGTTTAATCAATGAATCCCCGTATGAGGAAGGATGGTTGTTTATTGTCGAGCCAACCAAGTTGCGGAAGAATCTAAAGGAGTTGTATTATGGTGAAGAAGCTGAGAAGTTCACCTCTGAAGAAAAAGAACGGCTCTTCGCCATTGCAAATGATGACCTGAGAATGGCGGCGGACGGGGGTATCTCAGTGGACGATCTCTCAAAAGAACTCAAAGGTGAGAACTGGAAAAAAGTGGTCAAGGCATTCCTGAGGACTTGATTCCAGGATCGTTTTCCTCCTGAAAGAGCAAAACCTCCCATTCCTGAACGGAGTGGGAGGTTTTTTTGTGAAAAATGGGAGTAGACTTGTGCAGGAAGAGTATTATATTGTCCGCAGTGCGATGCACTGATTGACGAGTTTTGTTGATCCGGGATGTACAGACAATTTACGCTCTATGATCTGTCGGAGAGGTGCGGCAAATGGCTGATGATTTTGACGATTTTGTGCATGAATTGCAGGACCAGATTTTTGAAGAGACAAAAGCAGCCTACGGTGAAGTGGCGTTTCAGCGGTGGCTGAAGCCGCTGTACATGGGCAGGATAGATTTGGCGGACGGATATGGCCGTGTCACCGGTTCATGTGGCGACACGGTGGAGATCTTTTTGCGGTTTGAAAAAGGGAAGGTGAAACAGGCCTCATTCCAGACCGATGGATGCGGATCAAGCACGGTCTGCGGGTCCTTTGCTGCAGAGCTTGCCCTCGGAAAGACACCGGATGAACTGGCAGAGATTTCGGGAGAAACCATCCTGGAAATTCTGGGGGGGTTGCCGGAAGAAGACCGGCATTGCGCGTTTCTCGCGGCGGATGCCCTGCAGGAATCCCTTGAAAATTACATGGCACACCAGAGCGGGAAAAAGAAGAACGCTGATGCATAAAGAATGTTGTTGAACCTTGCATTCGAGTTGTTTTCATGAAAACCTATCTTGACTGCTTTCCCTGTTTTTTGTCCCAGGCACTCCGGGCGGCAAGGATTGCAACGGATGATGAGAAAAAGATAAAACAGGTCCTGGACGCGGTGGGAATGATGCTCAAGGATATCCCCCTTGAGAGTACTCCACCTGAAAGCGGGAGGCTGATCTACCGAAAAGTCAGCGAAGTCACGGGGATCCTGGATCCGTACAAGAAAATAAAGGCCGAGAGTACCGAGAAGGCCCTTGCTCTTTATCCCTCGCTGAAAAGCCTCGTTCAAAAATCTGACAACAGGCTCCTCACCGCCGCCAGGATCGCCATTGCCGGAAACGTCATTGATTTCGGTGCAAATTGGAACTTTGATCTGGAGGCGGAGATAAAGGAAATCTTGAAGAAAGAGTTTGCCATAGGTGATTTCCATACGTTTCAAAACAGCCTGGATGAGGCCGGAGAAGTCCTGTATATCGGGGATAATGCGGGTGAATGTGTTTTTGACAGGATTTTAATAGAGGAAATCAAGAAGCCTGTGGTGTATGTTGTCAGGGATGCTCCTATTATTAATGATGCCACCTATGATGATGCTGTTGCGGCGGGCATTGAGAGGGTGGCGACCATTCTGTCGTCCGGCACGGACGGACCCGGGACGATCCTTGAGACATGCAGCGCGGAATTTCTGAGTGTGTACCATAGTGCGGAATGTATCATCAGTAAAGGGCAGGGCAACTACGAGGCCCTTTCCAATGAGAACCGACCTCTTTTTTTCCTGCTGAAAACCAAGTGTCCTGTCATTGCAAAGGATATCGGGGTTGAGGAAGGGAGTATCATATTGAAAGGCGGAGATATCCCACATGAAGATTCTTGATGATTTGATAGCAACGTTGGATTTTGATGATACGGTGAAAGATATACGCCAGGGGGTGTTTCATACCGGCGTCATGACCAGATACTGCGGGCTCGCCGCGACCCTTCCCAGGGACGCCTTGCGCCAGAAGCCTCCCCAGGTGAGGGAACCCGGCCTCCTGCTGGAGAAAGACCCTCAGGAACTGGCGGCCCTGGCCTCCTCAGAAAGCATCCTCGAGGCGGCCATGGGCATGGCTACCATCAATTCCCTTCTTGAAGTGAATGAAGACACTTGCCGTGAGCTGAACGCTGCCGAACTCATCGTGGAAAAGGGTGCGGGAAGGAATGTGGCAATTGTAGGTCATTTTCCGTTCATACCCCGGATTCGTGATCATGCAAAAAAGCTCTGGGTCATTGAAAAAAATCCAAGAGAAGACGATTTTCCTGAAGAGGAGGCAGACAACCTGATCCCCCTCGCAGATGTGGTGGCCATCACCGGTACCGCTTTTACAAATCACACCATTGAGCACTTGCTCACTCTGTGCGACAAGAGGGCCTATGTGCTTATGCTGGGCGATACAACGCCCCTGTCGCCTGTCTTGTTTGATTACGGGCTGGATGCCCTGTCAGGCACCAGGGTAGTGAATCCTGAACTGGCGCTTTCCTGCGTCAGCCAGGGGGCAAATTTCAGACAAATCAGAGGGGTAAGGCGGCTTACCATGACAAGGTCGTAGAAAAGCCGGTTTATGCCTCTAGCGGCATAAACCGGCTTTTTACAAGGTGATCGAGGTTACGCTTCCGAAGACTCCGATTCAAGCTCTTCGATGCGCTTGTTGATGGCATCCAGCTCGTTTTTCATGGCCTGGGCTTCTCCCTTGAGCATATTGACCTCTTCATCACGATTCATCTGGTATGGTACTCCATAGGAGGGCCCTCCATACCATGCGCCCTGGGCCGGATACGCACCGCGCCATCCGAAGCCTCTTCCGTATCCGCGGCCACGGCCGTAACCTGCGCCGTAACCTGCGCCGAAACCTCTTCCGAAACCACGGCCGCCACCAAACCGAGGCCATCCATATGACCTTCCATAGGGGTTGCAATAGCCTCTTCCTCCACCGGTCATGGGGCCTGCCCCCATGGGCCCTGTTCCATCAAATCCAGGCATAATGAACACCTCCTCATCTCGATTCTCCGCAATGAGCGGGATAAATATTCAGTTTACCACGTTCCCCAACCGCGATAACCGCCTCTGCGACCAAAACCACCGCCAAAACCCCGGCCTCGGCCGAAGCCCCGGCCGTATCCTCTGGCAAAACCCCGAACCCAGCCAAAAAATCGGGCCGGGCCCCAGTATCCGGATCTTGGCGGAGCAGCCGGTCCATACGCGGTCCTGGAGGGATTACAATAGCCTCGACCCCATCCTGTCATCGGGCCTCCGCCCGCAGGGCCTGTTCCATCAAATCCCGGCATGGCATTCACCTCCCTTCAAGGAACTTCAGTGTCCATCACCATGGATGAACGTTATGAGCTTGTGCTCATAATATAATAGCTCTTGTCAGGCAGTCAAGTATTTTTTTGAGCATGCGCTCTTTAAGACTCTCAACACATCTGCTGTTCGGAATTCCTTGTTCGATATTCGATATTCAAAATGCGTCAAGAATCACCCGTTGTCTTAAGCTCATGTGGAACATCATTCCCGGCTTGCTTTTGGTTGCTTCTTTCGATAAGATACACACCACCAATGCGTCGTAGTGCATTCTAAAGGAGTGGCCCGATGATCACCCGATATACCAGGCCCCGGATGGGGCGGATCTGGGAGGCTGAGAATAGATACGCCAAATGGCTGGAGGTGGAAATCGCCGCGTGTGAGGCCATGGCGGAAGAAGGTATCATCCCCCGTGAAGCAATTGAGAATATCAAGAAAAAGGCGAATTTTTCCGTCAAGCGCATCCTCGAGATCGAGGAAGAAACCAAGCATGATGTGATCGCCTTTCTCACCAATGTGGAGGAATACGTGGGACCTGATTCACGGTATATCCACCTCGGTCTCACTTCTTCCGACGTCCTGGATACCAGTTTTGCTCTCCTGCTCAGGGAGGCCATGACCCTGATCATCAGTGATGTAAGAGACTTCATGGCCATACTCCGGGAACGTGCCATGGAGCACAAGGAGACGATCATGGTAGGCAGGTCCCACGGAATCCATGCCGAGCCGATCACCCTGGGACTCAAGCTCGCCGTGTGGTATTCGGAGATGAAACGAAATTTAAAGCGGCTTGAAGAGGCCCTCGAAGTTATTTCATTCGGCAAGCTGTCCGGGGCAGTGGGCACCTTTGCCAATATCCCACCGGAAGTAGAAGCACGCGCCTGTGAAAAACTGGGACTCAGCCCCGCTCCCATATCAACCCAGATTATTCAGCGGGACCGCCATGCGGAACTCTTTACAACACTGGCCGTCCTGGCCGGGACTCTGGAAAAGATCGCGGTTGAAATCAGGCA
This sequence comes from Deltaproteobacteria bacterium, assembly GCA_019309145.1. Lineage (GTDB taxonomy): Bacteria > Desulfobacterota > DSM-4660 > Desulfatiglandales > Desulfatiglandaceae > B46-G9. Next base: position 62,479 of record JAFDGR010000004.1, read on the forward strand.
TCTGCAACGGACCGAGGTCCACGAGGCAGAGGAGCCCTTTTCCAAGGGACAAAAAGGGTCATCGGCCATGCCCCACAAGAAAAACCCGATCGGATCCGAAAACATTTCCGGGCTGGCGCGGCTCGTGAGGACCAATGCCCTGGCAGCCCTTGAAAACATGCCGCTCTGGCATGAAAGGGATATCAGTCACTCTTCGGTGGAGCGGGTGATCGGCCCTGACAGCACCATTCTGATCGACTTCATGCTCCACCGGTTGGGCAATATTGTGCAGAACCTTGTGGTGTATCCGGAAAGAATGCTTGAAAATCTCCAGAAGACCGGCGGGCTCATTTTCTCCCAGCAGGTGCTCATGAGACTCGCGGAAAAGGGGCTGGAAAGGCAGAAAGCCTATGTCATGGTCCAGAGGAACGCCTTGCGGGTGTGGGAAGAGGGGACGCCTTTCAAGGATCTGTTACTGGCGGACCAGGAGATCAGGACGTATCTCGGCGAGGACGAGATCGAGAAGATTTTCGACCTTGCGTACCATCTCAAACACGTGGATGATATTTTTGAGCGGGTTTTTGCCGAATAGATTCGGCTTGCAGCAAGAGTGGTGGCTATTTTGATACAGGAGATGTCCTGTATCTCGTTAAGTTTTTGCGGCGCATCAATCTACGCAAGGACCGGAGAAACTTTTTCTTCTCAGGATTGCAACGGGGTAGTGATGGGCGGTGATCTCTCCATTATGGTTGTCCGGGGTCTCGGCAAGGTCAGGCGTTTCAAGGCGTCTTTCTTCCTCCTCCTTGCGAGTGCCCTTTTTCTGGCCGTTTTTATCATTTTCTCCATCTTTGCCATCAACGAGTATTTTGCGGGGCGGCGGGAAAACGCTGACCTCAGAAAACAGCTTTCAGCGCTGGAACAGGGGCAAAGTCAAGCCCACCAGAGGTTATATCGCATGCAGCAAAAGGTTGCCCTGCTGGAAAGCTATATCCGCCTTCTGGAAAAGCCCTCTGCCAGGACCAAACCGGAGGCCTACTCCGAGCCGGCAGAAAAATCACCTGATGTCCCTGGAAATCCGCCGGAAGTGACAGCCCGGGAAAAGACCGCGGTACCCGTCGTCACCGGCAAACCTCCGAAAGTGACAGAAAAAGAAAAAACACCAATATCCGAAGAGCCGAAAAAGGCACCGGCACTGGCAAAACAGGAAAAGGGGCAGGAACAGGCGAAACAGCAACAGGAACCGGAAACGGAAAAGCCATTGGTTTCGGTCCGGAACGTCACGTTTCAGCGCAAGAATACCCGGCTGATCGTTTCTTTCAAACTGGCAAAGACGGCCGAAGACGCCATTCCCCTGCGGGGGTATCTGCACATGATTATCGTGGACAAAAATGTTACCCCCCCACAGGTCCGCACCTTTCCTCACGAGGTGCTGAAAGACGGTATTCCCGTGAGTTACAAGCGGGGACAACTTTTCGTCATCAAGCATTTCAGGGTCGTGCGCGGGAAATTCTTTCTCGGCGGAACAAAACAATCTCCCACTTCCCTCCGGGTATTTGTGTATAACAAGGACGGCGTGTTGCTTCTTGACAAGGAGTTGGAACTGAAGAAGGGCGCCTGATGCCGGCGTTTCCGGACACGCCCGGTAGGGTAGGTCAGTCACCGGCGTAGCTTACTTCCAGGATATCATCCCAGGGATCTGATTTTTTAATAACTACATTGAACTGCTGGCCCGGGTACATCCCGGCTTCTCCGTTTTGGCGGAGCTCCGCGATATGCAAAAAATCGAGGAGGAGGATCCGGTATTTACTTTTCAGCACATCAAGGACCATGGCCCTGTATTTTTTGCCGATATGCTGCCCCAGGTATTTCAGGGTCCAGTACCGGATACGATTTCGCCTTACCCTTTCCAGCGCCTTCAGGGTGGGCTCAATGATCATCCGCAGCTCTTCCAGGTTTTCCTCATCATAGGGAAGGGGCTTTTCTGAAAGGAAAGAGATGACCTGTCGCTGCGCCACCAGGTCCAGGTAGCGACGGATCGGAGAGGTGGCATTCGTGTACACGTCAAGGCCGAGGCCGGAGTGAGGAGCCGGTTTGGTGGAAATTTTCAGCGGGTTGAGTTTACGACGCTGCTTGAATACGTAATAGATATACCCGAACTGGTCCTCGGTCAGCCTTTCACTGGGCTCCCCCTGGGTCCTGAAAAGTAAAGGGATTTCATTTTGCTTGCAGAACCGGGCAAGGAGCCAGTTGTAGAAGATCATGAGCTCGGCCACCAGCATCCTGGACGGGGTATTCTGTTCGACCATCTCCAGGTGTACGGATCCGTCATCGTTGAATCGAACCTCGATCTCAGGCAAAGACAGGCTGATGGCATCATGTTCCATCCGCATGCTCCTCAGGGACATGCTCAGTTGATAAAGTTTTTTCAACGTGGGATCCCCTGCAAGCATTTGGTTCGACTCGTCGTAGGTGAGCTGTCTTTTTACGCGCACGATGCTGGGCGTGAACCGGAAATCAATAAGTCTTCCGTCTTTCTCCAGATGAGCAAGCAAAGAAATGGCCATTCGATCACAGTCATGCCTCAGGCTCAGTGTCTCCTGGGAGAGATCGGGGGGAATCATGGGAATCTGCTGGCGGGGAAGGTAGAGGGATGATGCCCGCAGACATGCCTCCCGGTCCAGGGGACTGTCTTGCGGAATGGAAGCCGCCACATCAGAAATATGGACTCCGAGGATCAGTTGATCGCCGTCTTTCTCGAGGCTTACCGCGTCATCAAAATCCCTTGTCCAGGGGCCGTCGATGGTGAGCAGGGGCAGGTCCCGGAGGTCTTCCCTGCCTTCGAAGTCCTGTTTGGTACAGGCAACCCGGGAGGAAAGGTCAAGTTTTTCCTTTCCGAAACTGGTTTTTATCTGCATCCTGATCAGGTCAAGGTTTTCATCCTGGTCCCAGATTCCCAGCTTGACCAGGAGGGCCCTTGCCTTGCGGGTATGTGTCAGGCCTGCCCTGGTAAGCAATTCCTTTGAGAACTTGTAATCAGGCGCCTCGCGTTCATACAGGACAAAGTTGGTCAAGAGTTCGATAACCTCTTTTGCACAGGCGGGGGGAGAGGCCTTTTTCCCTTCCTGGACCGCCTTCAGCCAGTCACCGCCGGCTTTCAGCATCTCTTCGCGGGCCGCTGCTTCCTCTCTTTCGGTGATGAGCTGCTCGACCCTCTCCTCGGAGTTCGGCAGGAATTGACCATCCTTCAGTTTGAAATAGAGCCGGTCCTCAAAAAGAGCCCGTACCAGGGCGGACAGATGATCGTCTGAGACGGGTTCCCCGAAACAGAGCTGGGCCAGGTAACGGTGATTGAAACGCTCGTGTTCATCCCGGACCAGTTCCCACAGTTCGTTCACATTGATTTGCCCCTTCAATGTTTCCCTGATGGATTCTGTCTGCCTGAGCCGTTCCAGGAGTTCCTCGCGGGGCCGGACGGGATCTATGGCGGAAGAAGACACGAGCAGCACCCTCTTGGGGGACACATTGACCTCCCGGTTGGTGGAGGTCAAGAGGTGCAGCCTGTTTCCCCGGTCTTCCAGGCACAGGGTGGATACGAACCTCCCCTGCTCAATGAATTCGATGATCTTGCCCTGGTGCATGCCTTCCTCGCGCAATACTACAGCCTGAATGCCTTCAGCCGATCTCCCTGTAGAGTTATCTCTGCAGTTACTAACAGCCGGGAAAGGTTCTGTCAACCACGCACCGTTGCGCCATTGGGCCGGTCCGGATTTCGCACTCCCGCGATGCGCGGCACGGTGACGGCGGTGATCGATGAGAAACCCGGACTTGACTTCTGCCCTTTCCTTTTCTATTTTCGGAACAGGACCTTAGAGAGATACTTCGATCCCCGGACCCGGTTCCCGGGAAGAACAACACGCAGGATGATGCCTCAATGACAGCTCGCTTTTTTCTCACGTTGTTCCTTGTCACGACTACCTTCCTGCCGCTGTCGGTTGAGGCGGCCGGACCGGAAACTGTTTCCCGGTCCCCCCGGGAACCATCTGCCGGGAGAGCCGGGGGAGGGGAATCCATAAACGTGGGGGCATGGCTCGTAACCCTCTACCGGGACCATCTTTCAAAGGTAGACGGGGACCGATGCCCAAGCTTCCCCTCGTGTTCCTCCTATAGCGTGCAGGCATTCCGAAAACATGGATTTATCATGGGATGGATGATGACAGTGGATCGGCTTTTCCATGAAGGAAGTGAAGAGAAGAGGGTTTCTCCCCTGGTGTATGATCATGGCAGGCTGAAAATCTATGACCCGGTGGAGAACAATGACTTCTGGTGGTACCGGCCACCTGGGGAGGGACATGAATAAGCGGATCCTTATCCCGGCCGTTGTGGTCATGATTGCAGCGCTCACCGCGATCCCTGTTTCTGCCGCCTCCATCG
>JAFDGR010000349.1 GCA_019309145.1 Deltaproteobacteria bacterium
CTTTTTGCACCCGAGAACAGGATCATCAGCTACATGATGGATCAGTTCCTCTCTGCCAGGAGGAGAATAGACATCGTTGTCTTTCTCATCGGTTCCAAAAGGGTGGCCAATGCACTGGTGAAGGCATGCAAGAGAGGGATAGCCATAAAGATGATCATCGATGGCAAGGTGGCAAGGAGCAGGTACTCAAAGGATGATTTCCTGAAAGGCAAGGGTATTGAGGTCAAGACCATCAGGGTGAGAGGCGGCTCCATGCACAGCAAGTTCATCCTGATAGACGGGGAAAAGCTCATTGCCGGCAGCGCCAATCTAACGAACGATGCCAATTACAGAAACCATGAGTTCATCTTCGTCTCCAAGGACCAGAAGATCATCGAGCCCTTCACAGTTAAATTCGAGGAAATGTGGGCCATGAGTAAAAAACAGACCTCCCGATCAGTAAAGAGAAAAACTGAGGAGAGAGGGGGGTTGGGGGGTGAGTGGTATATAAGAATATAGATTCAATATCCAATATTGATGCAGGGAGGATTGAGAGATGCAGATTGATATGCACTTCTATGGAGTATATGCCATGGCACGTGCTACAGGAATCGAACCAGAAACGGCGAGGATTGTTGCCCATGCATCCCAGTTCGTTGATGATGCCATATATGATGAGGCTGTTGTTCTACCAGATGAAAGGGCCATACTTCCCACCATGACCAGTCATAGACCCCTTGACTACGGAAATGCAATACCCGGCGATCAGTGGAAGGTATGGGTGCCGTTTCATTTCCTTCCAGGCAACGAGCCTGAATCAGGTAGTTTTGTCGAAAAGATGATTTGCCGGAAGGATAGTGATCCAGCAAGAAGAATGCTGCAGAATGCCCTCGATGCCAGGAATAAGGACTACTGGCCCTATCTTGTTGGTATCGTAGCGCATGTCTATGCCGATACATTTTCCCATTTCGGGTTCATCGGCTTTGCCCACCCGTGGAACAGGGTAAAAGGTGATTCCATTGAGGCTTCTGACATGCATTCTTCATCGATCCTTCAATACATCCAGGCAAAGTTTGAGGACTTCAAAACGAGGTTTGCCAGTGATTTTGCTGAAATCATTCCTGTTGGCCATGGTGCTGTTGCGACCTATCCCGATCGTCCCTACCTGAAGTGGCGATTTGAGTATGAGACCGGCAACCCTGCCTACCGGCGAGGCAGGCATGATTCAGGTGATACGGACCGTGACAATGCCGTTCATTTCCTGGAAGGATGTAAGGGGCTCTATGATTTTTTCTTCGATTTTTCACAGGTCAACCCGGATATCCAGGATTCCATTTTATCGGGGCGAAGCGGAGCGAAGAACGAAGGCCCTAGGGCGTGGGATGAGATCTCGGGTGATGTTGAAACTATTTTGAGTAAGGAGGGCTCGAAGGATGAGAGAATAATGGCATGGAAGGAGGCAATTTCATCCGGTCTATTCTGCCGTGTGACACCCGTAGATCGTGAGATCGAATATGAAAAGAACCTCTGGCAGCCAGGAAAGCTGGAAAAAGAACCTGACATCCTTCGATTCTTCCGTGCAGGCTGGAGGCATCGGCATTACGTGCTCCATGAGTTGTTACCGGAGATAGGGATCCTCGTGTAATGAAGATCAACTGTCACTGCCATATATTCAGCCTCGATTGCGTGCCTCTGGAATTCCGCAAGAGGTTTGTCCTGGATGTGAAAAATTCAGTCCATCGATTCATTCACAGGCTCCTGAGAATAATCCTTCCAAATGATTCCAATCTCCAGGCCTGGATAGATTTGCTTGATCTTTCCATATCCGAGATTGCCCATAGGCTGGTTCAAGAGATGGACGAGGCAGGCATGGATATCTCAACTCCCCTGATGATGGACATGGAGTTTTGCAAAGGATTTGGAGGAGGCGCCACAAAAAGCTTCCAGGTCCAAGCAAACGAAACCATCGAGGCGGTGGAAAGTGTCAACAGAAAATATGGAAGGACCCGGTTGTATCCATTCATTGCGGCTGATCCGAACCGTGAAGGTGTCGTCGATATCGTGATAGATGCCTTGAAAGGAGGCGTCTTCAAAGGGGTTCACCCCGTGAAATCCCCGAAGGGGGGCAGCCAAGCTGCATTTCACGGGGTAAAAATCTATCCTGTCATGGGGTTTACCCCGGATGACAAAAGGCTCTATCCCATTTATGAATATTGCATGGATAGCGGAATACCAATCACCGCACACTGCGAAAACGGTGGCATTCCGGGTCTCGATGATTATTATCACCTGGCACACCCCAAATACTGGGGAATAGTCTTGAATGATTTTCCCGGGTTGAAATTGAATCTGGCCCATAACGACCGGACAGGAAGTCCATGGCAGCCCGTGATTGCGGATCTCATAATGAGATACCCAAATGTGTATACCGATTGTTCATACGACACGGAGATGATGTTTATTCCAAGGAAATATTTCAGGAGCATAAAGCAGATGTTGAACACCCCGAAAATCCAGGACAGGCTCCTTTATGGCACCGACTGGTATATGGGGAGATGCTTCTGGACAGAGAAATCCTACCTGAAGTGGTTTACAACATACTCAAGAAGGATCCCCTGGTGCAGGGTGGAATTTACAGGGGAGGAGATAAAGAGAATGACGGAAGACCAGGGTGAAATTTACAGGGGAGGAGATAAAGAGAATGACGGAAGACAATCCCGGGAGATTCCTGGGGTTCAATTGAAAAATATTGAAATGAGGGCTGGTATAGTGGTTTCGACCCAGGGTGCGGGGTCACGCAAGTTGCCCTTTCCAAAATAGTTCATAAAAAACCCTTGTCTGGGGCCTCATCTCCGAGATAAAACCCTTAGGAAAAGCCATTCCATTTCTTGATCTTGACCCCCCGATTCCGGAGATCCGCTTCGGGCATGAAAAGCTCTGTCTCATAGAGATAGAGGGATGGGGGCCTCGCCCTGGACGGGCTCGGCTTTGCTTGTAGGAAGCGCCTGGGTAGGGCAAGACCCTGGACGGGTCTTGCTGAACAAGCTCCAGGGAGTCGGGCCTGGACGGCCCTCCTTGCACCAGTGCGCTGTTTCGGTGGTGCAGGTCCGGTCTGGACGACCGGCCCTGTGAAAAATTAGTGGTACTTCCACCGCCTTTACCCGCCTTCGTCTCCGCCGCTGAACGCCGGCTTCGCCTCCGGCGGCCTGGCTTGCTGGACGCCGCCAGGTGTTTGTGAGGAAGGCATGCTTGTCATGATACTTGCAATCTGTATCTCAAAGGATATACGCCTTCTTTGAAAGGCATTTCATATAAAACGAACGTGATTTGCTCTCTTGATCCGGCAAGTATCACGCCAAGCATGCCGCTATCTTAGCCTATGCCCACCCACCACCCCAAAAGCCATCTGCCCGCATCCGTCCTCTCCATTAGGATGCATAACCTATCTGCCCTGATAGTTGTTCTTATTGGAGTGCATTATCAATGGCCAACACGGCATGAAGCTCGACAGCAATTTTGGATACGCAATTTGGCCAGGACAGATTGAGCCCCGACCCTCCCGCGCGTAAGTATGTCTATGACGGCCCGCAAGCGGGCCTTCAAAGGAATGCTTCGCTCCTTTTCCTCTCCTTCCCTCCCCCCACCCTCACTCTTTCCAGCATACCACGCCTCGGGTCTCCGTCAAGTCGCTGATCCGCGGAAAAAATCGGTCTCCCAGAAAAAATCCAAGCATTTAAAAATACCGATCTGCATTAAAAACAAGAATCTTTTAAAAAGGATCATCATGAGATTTTTTCTGTGACCCTCCGATTTTTTCCTTGCCAGCGACTCCTCCACTCCGTTCCGGCCCTTTCAGGGTGACTCCGCCCCTTAACACTCCGCTCCCTTCGGTCGCTTCGT